>JAZNWT010000025.1:0-14790 GCA_045593465.1 Clostridia bacterium | reverse complement strand
GATCCGACTTCCGGTGCGGAAATGTACCACGCAGAGCTTTATGCAGACGGTCATGTTGATTGGTCGGCATTTAACCAAAAAGCAGGTCTTATAGACTATTTGTACCTCGGTGTTAAGCTTGGTATTTATCCCTCGCTCATATTCATGGGTGTTGGTGCAATGACCGACTTCGGTCCCTTGATTGCAAACCCAAAGAGCCTTTTCCTCGGTGCAGCAGCACAACTTGGTATTTTTGTTGCATTCCTGGGTGCACTCGGCTTGTCAGAGATAGTTCCCGGTATCAACTTTGGTCTTGAAGAAGCAGCTTCCATCGGTATTATAGGCGGTGCAGACGGGCCGACGGCTATTTATGTAACAAGTAAGCTTGCTCCTTCTTTACTCGGACCTATTGCAGTTGCGGCATATTCATATATGGCATTGGTTCCTGTTATCCAGCCACCCCTTATGAAGCTGCTCACAACAAAGAAAGAACGTTCAATAGTTATGGAACAGCTCCGTCCCGTATCAAAGACTGAAAAAATAATTTTCCCGATAGTGGTTACAATATTTGTAGCACTCCTGCTTCCATCGGCAGCTCCATTGGTTGGTATGCTTATGCTCGGTAACCTCTTCCGTGAGTGCGGCGTTGTTGAAAGACTTTCCAAGACTGTACAGAACGAGCTTATTAACATTGTTACTATTTTCTTGGGAATATCCGTTGGTGCAACAGCTACTGTTGATGCATTCTTCAACATCCAGACACTCGGAATTTTGGCAATGGGAATCTTTGCATTCGCATTCGGTACAGTTGGCGGTTTGCTCTTGGGTAAACTTATGAATGTATTGTCCGGCGGCAAAATCAATCCGCTTATCGGTTCTGCCGGCGTTAGTGCAGTTCCGATGGCAGCACGTGTTTCCCAGGTAGTAGGTCAGAAGGAAAACCCGAAGAACTTCCTGCTCATGCACGCTATGGGCCCCAATGTAGCAGGTGTTATAGGTTCTGCTATCGCAGCAGGAATATTCCTCTCACTGTTCGCTTAATTTTTGGAGGAAATTTAAATGGCTAAATTACAAATTACAGATACAATTTTAAGAGATGCTCACCAGTCCCAGGCGGCAACACGCATGAGAATCGAGGATATGCTTCCTGCTTGTGAGATTCTCGACAGTATCGGTTACTGGTCCTTGGAATGCTGGGGCGGTGCTACCTTTGACAGCTGCCTCCGTTTCTTGAACGAAGATCCTTGGGACCGTCTCCGCAAGCTTAAAAAGGCTTTGCCGAATACAAAGCTTCAGATGCTCTTTAGAGGTCAGAACATTTTGGGTTATAAGCATTATGCAGACGATGTGGTTGAACAGTTCTGCCGCAAAGCTATCGAAAACGGTATAGATGTAATCCGTATTTTCGACGCATTGAACGATGTTCGCAATCTTGAAGCCGCTATAAAGTACACAAAGAAGTACGGCGGAATTTGCGAGCCTGCTATCAGCTATACAATAAGCCCTGTTCATAATGAGGATTACTTCGTAAAGCTTGCAAAAGAGCTTGTACAGATGGGTGCAGATACTATTTGTATCAAGGATATGGCAAACTTGCTTTTGCCTTTTGATGCGTACTCACTCGTAAAGCGTCTTAAGAAAGAAGTTAATGTTCCTATACATCTTCATACCCATAACACAACGGGTACGGGCGATATGACATATCTCATGGCTGTTCAGGCAGGTGTAGATATTGTTGACTGTGCACTCTCCTCAATGGGTAACGGTACTGCTCAGCCTGCAACCGAATCCTTGGTAGCAACTTTGAAGGGCACGGAATACGACACAGGGTACGACCTTGAAAAGCTTTCGGAAGCAGCCAAGCACTTCCGTGGCGTTGCAGCAAAGCTCACAGAAGAAGGTTTCCTTGATCCCAAGGTTCTTAAGGTTGATACGAATACACTTGTATACCAGGTTCCCGGCGGAATGCTTTCAAACCTTATCTCACAACTTAAGCAGGCAAATGCCGAAGATAAATATTACGATGTTTTGGCTGAGATACCCCGTGTGCGTAAAGACTTTGGTTATCCGCCCCTTGTAACACCCACAAGCCAGATAGTAGGCTCACAGGCGGTTCTCAATGTTCTTTCGGGCGGCGATTACAAGATGTTCACCAAAGAGTCCAAGGCACTGTTGCACGGCGAATACGGAAGATTGCCGGGTAAAGTAAACGAGGAAGTAAGAAAGAAAGCAATCGGTGATGAAAAGGTTATCACTTGCCGTCCTGCTGACCTTTTGGAACCCGAACTTGAAAAATATAAGGCAGAAATTAAGGACGTTATGCGTCAGGAAGAAGATGTACTTAGTTATGCACTTTTCCCGCAGGTTGCAACAAAGTTCTTTGAGGCACGCAATAATCCTCAGTCAGCTGTAAATGCTGGACCTGCTAAGTCAGCAACAGTAGACTCCAACACAGTTACAGAGCTTTATGTTGAAGATCCGTCACTGTAAAAGTTAAACATTTAGCAAGACCGTACATATGTGCGGTCTTATTTTATTTCAGAATATTTTAAGTTTGCCGTAGTACAATTATTTTTGTAGAAATATATACATTAAAAAGAGGTTTTTTCTTTGCTGAAATACATTTTTATTCAATTTGACCCATCAGAGCCTGTTGAGCTTTTATATTGCTCAATAGCTTCTGTTGTTATCGGACTTATTATTTCATGGTTGTATACGTATAAAAATACTTATACAAAAAGCATGGCAACAACATTGGCTTTAATGCCGCTTTCTGTTCAGATGGTTATTTTCCTTATAAACGGAAACGTCGGTGCCGGAATTGCCGTTGCAGGTGCTTTCAGCTTGATAAGATTCAGAAGTGCGGCAGGCTCAGCACGAGATATAGCGGCGGTACTGCTAACAATGGCTATGGGCATTGCAAGCGGAATGGGCTATATAGGTGTAGCGGCAATGTTTTTAATTTTCTACTCACTTGTAAATCTTATATTATACAAAACAAAGTTCGGTGAGATGGCTCCGATTAAAAAAGTGTTGAAAGTTGTAATGACGGAAGATCTTGATTATACAGGCGTGTTTGATGACATTTTTAAGAAATACACATTCGAGCATGAACTTGTAAGCGTAAAAACCGTAAATGTAGGTTCACTGTTTGAAATAAGATATAATATAACGCTTAAAAGGCTCTCTTTTGAAAAACAGTTAATAGACGAAATTCGCATCAGAAACGGAAATTTGGATATATCGTGTTCGAATTTTGCAGTTGCAGATGAATCAATTAAATAAAACAGGAGGAATAAAAAATGAAAAGCATAACCAAGAGATTATTAGCATCAGTCGTTTCAATTTCAATGCTTGCATCTGTTGCTTTTGCAGATGCAAATCCAGAAGCCACGGCAGACATAGTTGAAAAAATAGATACAGCAGACGTTTTCAATACAGCAGACCTTCTTTACACTTGGGATGATGAGGCAGCTATAAAAGTCAATCTGGCTGACGGAAACATTACTGTAGACGGAAGCGGTGCTACAGCGTCGGGCTCTGTTTTAACCATAACCGAAGCAGGCACCTATGTTTTGAGCGGCTCACTTTCAAACGGTCAGATTACAGTTAATAACAAAGAAGCAGATATTCGCATAGTTTTAAACGGTGTAAACATTTCCTCGGATGATGCCTCACCAATATTCATCGACGGTGCAAACAATGCCTATATAACCGTTGCAGAGGGTACGGTAAATACTGTTACGGATAAGAATTTGCGTGCAAACTCAAAGCAGGATGCGGTTATTTTTGCAGAAGACGATCTCACAATCAACGGTACGGGAACACTCAATGTTACTGCCGCATATAAATTGGCAATACATTCGGAAAACGATCTTACAGTATGCGGCACTGTTTTAAATGCAGACTCTTCTGTATCCGCAAACTCAGGTCATGCAGTGTTGGGTGAAGATTCCGTTTGCATAAAAGATGCAAACTTAACCGTAAAGTCTGCAAACGACGGTATTCAGAGCAAAACAGCCGATGAAGGCAAAGGCAATATCATAATTGAAAATGCAAATATTTCAATTGAATCCGCAAACGACGGTATACAGGCAGAACATGCTTTCCAGTCGAGCGACAGCACATTGAAAATAACAACACAGGCAGGTGACGGTATAAAGGCTGTTGATTCCGTATATATCGATGGCGAAAATACTTTTGTTGAAGTTAATGCTTTTGACGGTGACGGTATAAAGACAGATTTTGTATACGATGCAACTCTTGCAGTTGAAAACGGAAACATTCAAATAATGAACGGTAATTTTAAATTGGACGTTTCAAAAGACGGTATTCAAGCCTCCGCTGAAGCTTTGGCGGAAGACGCAGTTACCGTTATTGACTCAAAGGCTTCACTTAAGGTTTTTAAGGGCAAATTTGATATTAAATCGGGCGGTGAAGCATTAAAGGTAACTGATACAATCACCGTTTTGGATGGTGAGTTTAATCTTAGCACCAAGGGCGATGCGATTTTAAGCGAAAATGATACAGACACTGCTTTGGGGATTGTTAATGTTTTAGGCGGTAAATTTGGTATAACCACTGAAAAAGATGCAATTCAGGCACAGTCACAAATAAACATTGCAGGTGGGGATATCTCCGTAACAACTTTAGAAACTGCTTTTGACAGTGACGGAAGCATAACGGTAAGCGGCGGAAGCATAGCTTTGCACGGTTCGAATTTAGACACCGAAAACGTAATCAGTTACGGCGAAAATGCTTCTGCACTTATTAACAGCGGTAAGCTTATTGCACTTGATAATGCTTTATCGCCCATAACTTTCAGCGAGCAGTCAGAACAACCTATAATTGTCCTTACTTTTGAAGAAGGAATAGCGGTAGGCACGGTTTTTGAAATTCTTGACAGTGAAAATAATATTATAAACACTATAACCTCAGAAAATGAAGCGAAAAATCTCTTTGTTTCCGATCCTGCATTAAGTTTGAACGGAGTCTACGGTTTTAATAAAAACGGTGAAAACTTGGGATGGACTGTTATTGATAAAAATATTTTTTCAATAACAGCAACCGACCTTACTCAAAAGCCAAGCACACCTATGCCGACCGCCGAAGCAACGCTTGAACCTACTTTGGAACCTACCGTTGAACCCACAATAGTCCCCACTGTTGATCCTACTGTAGAACCAACAGTAACTCCCACGGAAGATTTACCCACTGCAGAACCCACTTTAAAGCCTACGATTGAACCTACTGTTGAGCCCACTGTACAGCCCGAATTCGAATTAGGCGACTTAAATGGCGACGGTAAGGTAAACTCAAAGGATATTGCAGCAATGCAAAAACATATTACCGAAGCGAAACTTTTGGAAGACGAAATGCTTGTTTATGCGGATTTGTCGGGAGACGGTAAAGTAAACTCACGAGATATTGCACTTTTACAAAGAAAAATTTTGGGTTAATATAAGGTTAAAAAGCCGAAAGGGAAACCTTTTGGTTTTTTTTAATTCTTAACCTCCTCTTAAGAAATTTGATATATAATTATATAATGATACCTACTTTATCAATAGGAGTGTAATTATGAACTTCAAAAAAATTCTGTCAACTTTTATGGTAGCGACTTTAAGCTTTACATTAAGCTTTTACGGAGTGCCGACAAGTGCTGTATCGTCTTCATTTGTTGATATTGTTTCCAAAATCGATACCGCAGAAACATTTAAAACAAAAGATCTGACATATACATGGAGTGAAGATGCAACACATATAAATCTTAAAGATTATGCAACTTCAATCCAGGGAAGCGGTGCTGTTGTTGATGAAAACACTATTACCATATCCCAAGAGGGTACTTATGTTGTTTCCGGCAGCTTGACGGACGGTCAATTGGTTATCAATGATGTTAACAAAACAAAAATTCAGGTTGTTTTAAACGGTGCTTCAATAACATCGTCAACTGCTTCACCTATTTGTGTATTATCGGCGGATAAGGTTTATCTTACGCTTGCAAGCGGCACTGTTAACACATTATCCGATTCAGGCACAAAAACAAACGGCGAATATGATGCGGCAATTTATGCGGCAGATGATATAACCATAAACGGTACAGGCACTTTGAATGTTATCGGCAATTATAAAATGGGTATTCACTCGAAGAATGATGTTAAGGTTTGCGGAGCAGTATTGAACGTTGACACGTCTGCGTCCGTAAACTTAGGTCATGCAATTTCCGGAAAAGACCTTGTCGCAATAAAGGATGCTACAGTTGAGCTTAAAGCAGGAAATGACGGTATACAGTCCGACAATGCCGAAGAAGCCGACAAGGGAAATGTAATAATCGAAAACAGCGATATTACGGTAAATTCTCGGGGTGACGGAATACAGGCAGAAAATGCAATGCAGCTTGAAGGCGGTAATTTTGACATAACAACTACTCTTGACGGCGACGGTTTGAAAGCAGGGGAATCACTTTATATCTACGGTGAGCCTACTGTTAAGATAAATTCCGTTGCAGACGGTATTAAGACCAAGTTTGAGTATGTAGATACCGAAAAAGGCAATATTCAGATTTTGAACGGTCATTTTACCATTACTGCTGCAGATGACGGTATTCAGGCTTCATCCGAAACAGTTGATGCTGTTGAAAAAAATGCTTCTTTGCTTGTTCTCGGCGGTGAGTTTGACATAACTTCTGTAGGTGACGGTATAAAGGCTACAAAACAAATTCAGATTGCTGACGGAACATTTAAAATAACATCCTCACAGGATGCTATACAATCTGAAAATGCAAACGACACAACAGTTGGCACGATAAGTATTGAAAACGGTACTTTTAATCTTACTTCGGCTTGTGACGGAATACAGGCAAACACTGCCTTGAATATTTATGGCGGAAATTTCACGATTAAAACTACCGGTGTTGCAAGCAGTAACAGTTGCAAGGGCTTAAAAGCAACAGGAAGTCTTGTTCTTTCAGGCGGCAGTTTCAGCATAACGTCAACGGATGACGGAGTACACAGTAATAATTCCATCGTTATAGATAATTGCGACGCATTGAATATTTCTTCTTCGGATGATGGTATTCATGCAGACAGCAGTGTTACGATTAACGGCGGAAATATAAATATCACAAAGTCATATGAAGGTGTTGAAGGTGCAGTTATCACCATAAACGGAGGCAACACAAAAATTACCGCAAGTGATGACGGGGTAAACGCAACGGACGGTACGGGCTCAACAATGGGCGGAGGAGGAACAAGACCGTTTGCAGACGTTTCCACATATGCTTCCGCAAATATTTCACTTAATATAAACGGCGGTTACACAACCGTTAATGCATCGGGCGACGGTCTTGACAGTAACGGCACAATTGAAGTTACAGGCGGTACAACCATAGTTTACGGTCCCAACAGCGGAGGTAACGGTTCGTTCGACTATGACGGCACTGCAACCGTAACGGGCGGTACACTGATTGCAATAGGAACAAGTGATATGGCACAAAATTTCGGAACTGCTTCAACACAATGTTCCATAATGCTCAAGCTTAATTCATCTCGCACAGCAAATACCACTTTTGCACTTTTTGATTCATCTGACAACTCAATTTTGGCAATTACAGCAAAGAAAACAACATCCTGCATTCTCGTCACTTCACCCGAAATTAAAACGGGTAATGCTTACACATTTAAAACGGGCGGAACGGTCGTCAACGGAAATGACGGTTTTGCGACGGGAGCAGATTGTTACAACGGCGGCAGCATAATTTGCACCACAACTCCAACAAGCAATGTTTGGAATATAAATGAATCGGGTGCTTCTACGGGCGGCAATATGGACGGCGGAACTTTCCCCAGCGGAGGAGGCGGAACAAGACCTACAAAGCCTTCAAGACAGCCCTCAACATCACCCACACCGGCGATAACAGCTACACCTACAGTTGTTCCCACAACAACATCAACGGTAACACCGAACGTAAAGCCTACTTTAAGTGCTTCACCCGTATTACCCACAGTTACACCAACGGTAAAGCCTACTTTAAGTGCTTCGCCTGCTTTGCCGACGATAACACCTACGGCAACACCGACAGTGAATCCTACATACAGTGCTTCGCCTGATTTGCCCACAGAAACACCACGGGTAACAGTTACACCCACTCAAACCGAAGTTCCTTCTTCCGCTGTGATAACCGTAAAAGAAGAAAGCAACTATACGGTTGACCGAGAGAATTTAGCACTTACAGATATTCCTCAAAAAACTCAAGTTAACGAGTTTAAAGAAAACATTGTCGAAAATGTAGTTGTATGCGATGAAAACGGTAAAGTTGTCGGTGATGATGCCACAGTAAAGACGGGCTATATTGTTAGACTTACAGATGAAAAGGGGACTGTAATTGATGAACTTACAATCTGTATTTTAGGCGATATAAATTGTGATGGCCAGGTTAATTCGAGAGATATTGCCACTTTGCAAAGGAATTTGTTGCAAGCTTCCGAATTGTCAACCTATGTTAAATTAGCTGCCGATATGTCCGTAGACAATAAAATAAACTCAAGAGATTTGTCTGCTTTGCAACGTAAAATTATTAATTTTCAGTAAACATACAATATTTTGTGTCCTCCGTTTAAATAGCGGAGGACATTCTACTAAATGTGTGATATAATCTATTTGTTTCTATTTATGCTAAATCGATGAATGAGAGGTTATATATGAAAAGAACCAGAAGATACAGAAGAATGAAAAACAGAAAAAGGATCAAGGGTGTTTTTACTTTTCTTGCCGTGATTCTCGTAATAGGGATTTTGGCTTTCTGCATATTTCATCTGAAGGCATGTGACGGTTTTGTCCCTGTTGTCAATAAAATGAAGCTTGATATTTCCGACAGTGATATGGATGCTTCTTGGGATGATGCATCGGCTACACATATTAAATTCAACGGTAATGCAGTTGAAATTTCGGGGGACAACAGCGGTGCTGCTGCTCAAGGACAAACCATAACACTTTCAAAGCCGGGCACCTATGTTTTAAGCGGTACGCTTTCATCAGGTAAAGTTCTTGTTTCAACAAGCAAAGACACCAATGATGCCGTTAAGCTCGTTTTAAACGGCGTATCTTTAACAAACACATTAGGTTCTGCTCTTATGGTAGAACAATCTTCCAAGACTTATATAACAGTGGCAGAAGGCACTCAAAACAGCATTATTGATGCTTCAGTATATACTGACGTCACCGCAAATGAAGATGCCTCAATCTTCTCAAAAGATGATCTTACCATCAACGGAAACGGCAAGCTTGTTGTAGTAGGCAATTATAAACACGGCATAGTTTCCAAGAACGATTTAAAAATATACGGTGCAGATATAGAAGTAACTTCCATGGCTGACGGAATTATAGGTCGTGATGTGTTTGCGGCTTCAAATTCAGCTTTTAAAATAACCTCCGGCGGTGACGGTATACAGGCAGACAATGTAGAAGATGCTTCACTCGGCAATGTTCTGTTTGAAGACTGTGCAGTTGCTATTGAGAGCATGGGCGACTGTATACAATCCGAAGGTTCGCTCCAAGCAACAAGTTCAGCTCTTTCGCTTACAAGCGGCGGAGGGAATGCTGTTAACAATTCCTCTCCGTCTTGGGGCACATGGGGAACCGCTTTTGCACCTACTTCAAGTGCAAAGGGACTTAAAGGAAATCGCTCGCTTCTTCTTGATGAAAGTACCGTGAATGCTTCCACATCGGACGATGCACTTTATTCGGGCGGAAATATGGAACTTGATAAAGCTGTGATTTCAGCAGCATCGGGTGACGATGCCCTTGCTATAGCGGCAGAACTCGCTGTAAAAAACGGTGAAATTTCAATTTCAGACAGCTATAACGGCATAACAGCATCAACTATTGCACTGTATGATTCGTCAATAGATATAGCTGCAAGAAATGACGGTATAAATACTGTAGGCGGCGGGGACGCTGTTCAATATAAAGGTGCTGTAACATACAGCAGTTCTGTATCCAACAAAGATTGCACATTGAACGGTGGAAAGCTTTATATTAACTCCGAAAATGACGGCATTGATGTTTTGGGTAAATTTAAAACAATGGGTGAAGCTTTGCTTGGCATTTCAATAGGCAATGGCGAAGAGGCTGAAGCACTCAACAGCTCGACAACTCCTGTTGACATATCAAAAGACACCGAATTTGTTATTACGGGAATGTCAAAAGAGTCTGTTTTCTTTGACTGTGGAAAGGATAATGTAATTCTTGCTCAGCTTGATTCAGAAAAAATCGGGAACACTTCAATAAGTATATTCGATGAAAACAGCAAAGGTATTGTGAAAATGCTTACACCGGAAGGTATTACAAATGCTTTTACACCCAAAAATGAGTTTAATACAGTATATGCTTATTCAAAACAGTTTAAAAAATCGAATCAGTATACGGTCAGAACAGGAAATGACATTCTTATAAATGTTGTCACGGGCTTAGATAATGAACCAAAAGCAACTTCATATGCTCCCACATTGCTCCCTACAATAGAAACAACAATTCAAGCAACATTAGCTCCCACCGTTGATGCAAACTTGACACCACTTGTTACTGTTGATGCCACAATGGAGCCAACTTTTGAGCCTACAATATCACCAACGGCATCACCGACCTTGACTCCAACCTCAACTCCGACAGTGCGTCCTACAGTCAAAGTGACACCCACGGTGAAGCCAACAGTTAAACCTACAGCTACTGCAAAACCGACCGTAAAGCCCACAGTGAAACCTACCGTTAAGCCTACGGTTACAGTTAAGCCTACAACAAAGCCGACGCTTACACCTACGCCCACGCAGACGGTAACACCCACAACTGCTCCGAGCACGAAATATCAGCTCGATACAAACTTCAAGATGATAAAGGGCGTATCGCCTAAAACAACGGCATTGAGATTTAAGGTAAATGCATCGAAATTAGGGCTTGGGGATTTTGTGGTTCTTGACCTTGCAGGCAAAGAGGTTTCCGATATGAACACTTATGTCGGAACCGGCTTCAAAGTTAAAACCGCTTCCGGTCAGACCTATAAAATCATCGTAACCGGCGATGGAAACGGTGACGGTTTAAAAGATTAAGGGAGATTTGAAAGTTAAATGAAAAAACTGTTTCTCACAACCAACTATTGCTGCAAGTGTGCTGTATGCATTCTTGCAGCAGTTATTCTTTTTGTCACATCGTCATGCACGAAACAAACCGAATTGCCGAATAATTCGCCTGCTTTGTTGCAAAATACTGCAAGCACAAGCAATAACGCACAAGATACTACTCAATCAGGAGATTTAGCTTCAGTACCTCAAGGTATTACTGCCGAATTTTCAGAAAGAGATTTAGCCGGTACTTACGATAAGAACGGAGCTCAAAATATCGAGTTTAAGAACGGTACGTTCGATGCAAACATCGACGGTATTATTTTGAATGATAACATACTAACAATATCAAAAGCAGGTACATATGTGCTTTCAGGCGAATTTAACGGAGGTATAAATATTTATGTATCATCTACTGATAAAGTGCAGCTCGTGTTGAACGGTGTAGATATTACAAGTACAGACGGTCCTGCAATAAACGGTATACAATCCGATAAAATATTTATCACGCTTTTGGAAAACACCGAAAACACGCTTACGGATTCTTCGCTATATTCAATGCTTGATGAAGACTCGGAGCCGAGTGCAGCACTGTTTTCAAAAGATGATATGACGATAAACGGAAAGGGAAGCCTTAAAGTTAACGGAAACTATATGCACGGTATAGTCTCGAAAGATGACCTTACAATATGCAATGCAGATATAACAGTAAATTCAAAGAGCACAGGCATAAGAGGCAGGGATGAGCTTGCTGTAACAGATTCGTCAATTACGGTTTTTTCGGGAACTAATTCGCTTGATTCCAATAACGACAGCGATGAAGCAAAAGGTAATATAATAATAGAAAATTCTACATTAACCCTTACTTCTAACGGTGATGCAGTGCAGGCTAAGAATACCGTTCAGATTACAAATACCGAAGCTGTTATAGTAACAGCTTCGGGTGCTCCCGATATAATACAAAATGACAACGGTATGGAATGGCATAAAAACGGTGTGCCTATGTTTGAGAAAAATACAACTACTGCAAACGAAAGCACAAGCAGTAAAGGTATAAAGGCAAAAAAGCTTTTAAGAATAGACGGCGGAAGCTTTGAGATAAATGCATTTGATGATGCTGTTCACTCGAATGGAGATGTCGTCCTTTCGGCTGACACCCTGAATTTAGCATCGGGTGATGATGGAATTCATGCAGATTCTTCGCTTTATGTTCTGTCGGGCAGTATAGAGATTTCAAAGAGTTATGAAGGCTTGGAGGGAAATACGATAACCGTTTTTGACGGTTCGATAAATATTAACGCAAGCGATGACGGCATGAATGCGGCAGGCGGAGTAGATTCGTCGGGAATGGGCGGTATGGCTCAATTTAATCATAACAGACAGGATAAGTTTAATACATCTGCTTCCGACGATGTTTTTATAAAAATACTTGGCGGAAATATTCACGTAAATGCTTCCGGTGACGGTATGGACACAAACGGTGCATTGATTGTGTCAGGCGGTACAACAATTGTTGAAGGTCCCGAAAACAACGGAAACGGTGCTCTGGATTATTTAAGTTATGCAAAGATAGACGGAGGATTCTTTATTGCTGTCGGTTCAAGCGGAATGGCTCTTAACTTCTCTCAGGCAGAAAATCAGTGTGCGGCTTTGGTAAACTTTAAGTCTACACAAAATGCTTCAACGCCCATTGCTTTGTTTGACAGCAATAACAATCTCGAGTTCGCTTTTGCACCGTCAAAACAGTATTCGTCCGTGGTTGTAAGTGCTCCGTCACTTATAGAGGGTGGTAAATATGAATTGAAATACGGCGGAAGCATTAAGAACGGAAATTTTACGTTTGAAGGCCCAAATTACAGCGGCGGTTCAACCTATTCAACACTTGAATTCACATCAAATATTTTGAATGTTAACAGCCATGGCGGTAATTTCGGCGGTGGCGGAGGACGTCCTAACGGCAGATAACAGAAAAATAATAAACAAGAAGGTATTTGCAGAGAAAGCAATACCTTCTTTTCTGTTTCTTTACTCATGTGTCCGCCATTTAACCATGCGTTTTTCAAAATACGCCACAACATAATACATCAATGCCGCTAAAATACAAAGTATTACTATACTTGCCATTACAAGATCAAGCTTGAATACCTGACCTCCGTATACTATCAAATATCCGAGCCCCGATTTTGAAACAAGGTATTCACCGACAATTACACCAACCCAGCTCATGCCTACGCTTAATTTCAAAGCATTCATTATAGTGGGGACAGAGGCAGGTAAGACCACCATGGTAAGTATCTGACGCTTTGAAGCACCGAGAGTTTTCATCAAAAACTGTTTTTCGTCTGTAATATCCAAAAAGCCTGCAAGCACACTCATAACGGTAACGATGAGTGATATTAAAAGCCCCATTATAATTATACTTTCCACGCCTGCACCAAACCACACTATGAGTATCGGCCCCAAAGCTATTTTGGGTAAAGCGTTCAGAACAACAAGGTAAGGATCGAGTATTCTCGAAAGCGTATTGCTCCACCACAAAAGTATTGCTATAAGTGTTCCTAATATTGTTCCTACAACAAAGCCCACAACTGTTTCAAATAAAGTTATTCCTATATGCTCGAATAAAACGCCGTCTTTGTATAGATTTATTATCGACACAATAAAGCGTGAGGGAGAGCTTGTAATGAAAGGATCACTCCAGCCAAGCTCAGCAGAAAGTTCCCAGAACAGCAGAAATACAACAACTATGGAATAACGCATTATCGAAACAAATGTATTTTTACGTTTTATTGCATTTAAGTATTCTATATGTTCTTTTGAGTAGTCATTTTCTTTCTTTTTCTTCGTCATCAATATCACTCCAAATCATATCAAATAAGTGCTTAAAGCTGTCATCACTGCGTCGCATAAAAGGTGTTTTATCAGGAGAAAAATCCATGCGATATTCGCTTTTTACCGTAGCAGGTCTTTTTGTGAATACCAAAACCCGGTCACTCATTGAAATCGCTTCCGAAATATCATGGGTAACAAGTATTGCCGTTTTATGCTCATTACGTATTATCCCATATACTTCGTCTGCAATGGTCAATCTTGTATGATAATCAAGTGCCGAGAAAGGCTCATCAAGAAGCAATAAATTAGGCGAAAAAGCAAGCGTTCGAATTAAAGCAACCTTTTGTCTCATCCCCCCCGAAAGCTGTCTCGGATAGCTGTCTTTAAAATGATAAAGATCATAACGCTTCAAAAGCTTAAGTGCATTTTCCTTTGTCTCTTGATTCAAAAGACCTTTTACTTCAAGTGATAAAAGGACATTGTTCTCAATCGTTCGCCAATCCAAAAGGTGGTCACGCTGAAGCATATAGCCTATTTCATGGCTGTCAACACTCACACTGCCCGATGACGGCTGCAATATACCTGCAAGCATAGAAAGCACGGTCGTTTTTCCACAGCCGGACGGACCTACGATCGAAACAAACTCTCCGTTCTCAACCGTTAAATTCAAATCCGAAACAGCTTTATTTTCGCCGCTTATGTCATGGTATACAAAAGATACATTTTTCATGGACGCAATTTCTGCCATGTCAAACTCCTCCAAAATCATGAAAAACTTATACGAATAATCTATTCCGAGAAATTTCTTTGGTGAACATTATTTGAGGAGATGAGTATACTGATATTGAAAAGGTGGTGCGAAGCA
>JAZNWT010000024.1:0-13024 GCA_045593465.1 Clostridia bacterium | reverse complement strand
TCATTATATTGCATTGAATTTAACCTTAGTGTACAATATCTTTGTTTGACAAGCTTCAAACAACGCATCCAAAGCATGGATTTTTCATTCAAATAGAGGCGGTATTTCTCCCCGAAAGCCGTCAAAAAATGTTTTCCACGGCATTTTGTTAATATTTTTGAAAAGGAGGCGATTTTTTTCAATGCCAAATAACCCAACCCTCTATCCTCTGACTGCATCACAGGGCGTAATGTATTACAGTCAGAAATTCTCCAAGACAAAATCCATTATAAACATCTGTGCAATGCTCCACTTTGATGCTCAAATAGATGTTAATCTCATGCTTCAGGCAATCTCCCTCGGTCTGCACCGCAACCGCAGTGCGTCCATAAGAATGCGTAAGGACGGAAACGGCGTAAAGCAATATTTTTCTATGCAGCCGCCCGAAGCAGTCATTGTTCTTGACTACAGCGATAAAACGGATGCACAGCTTGAAGCAGACATTGCAAAATGGGCTTCTGCCGAATTCCCCAACGGCTCCATGGATGTTCAGCTCTATTCGTGCAGGCTTATAAAAAAGCCAAACGGTCTCTACGGCATATTATTCTGTGTAAGCCATCTTGCGTTTGATGCTTACTCTATAATTATGACGGCGACAGAGATACTCAATCTTTATGAGAAGCTTTTAAACTCGCTTCCCATTTCTCCTTCAAAATCAGACCCGTTGCCTTCCTATTATGCAGAATGGGAATATTTCAAGTCCGACGCATATCAGGCGGACAAGGATTTCTGGCGAAACGAGATTTTTAAAACAGAACCTTATTATACGAGTGTAAACGGCAGTAAAATAACTCCCTGCGTTAAAGGCAAGCGTTACGGTAAGACGGTTGATCCCATAAAGACCGCAGGCAAGCACGAAAACTACACTTTAAGTGCGGACATAGTCAACAAAGTCAATGAGCTGGCTAAAAATCTGCGTGTTTCTCCGCAGTGCGTATATCTGCTTGCGGCACGAAGCTATCTTTCAAAGGTAAACGACAATACCGACGATGTAACCATTGCAAACAATATTGCACGCAGAGCAACCCTTATTGAAAAACGTGCCGGCGGCACAAGAGTTCAGAGCTTGCTTTTCCGCATGAACTTTTCAAATTCGCTCACCGTACACGATGCTTTAATCGAAATAAATGCTTTGCAGAAAAAGTATTATACTCATGCCGATTTGCCTTCATATGAAGCTTTGGCAATATTCAGAGAAGTTTTCGGCGTTCCCGCAATGTACGGCTACAATACGCTTTATCTTACATATCAGCCCTATTTTGTAGCCGCAAACAATTCATTGCCGGTTCATCTTACGGTGCATTCTTCCGGCTCATGCAATATGCCCCTCTACCTCACGGTAATGGCACTTGACAGCTCGGGAAATTTGAATTTCAATTTCGACTTCCCTGTAAAGGTTACCAAAAAAGAAGTCCCGAAAGCGATGTTCGACCATATGGTAAAGGTATTTAAAGCGGTCACCGAAAACGACCAAATGCCCATTATGGAATTAAACAAATTATAATAAAGAAAGCGGTGAATACAATGGAGAAAAAATGGACTAAAGAACAAATGAAACAAACGGTTTACGTAAAACCCCAAAAATATGTAGGCAACAAGGCACTCACAACGTACAGCATAGCAACGGCAATATTGGTATTCATTATATATATGTTTTTACTCAAGCCTGATTCAACGACGCTCTATTCTTTTGTTCAGGATTTGCCCCTTGGCGTATTTCTTACAACACTTATATGTGCACTTACGGCTTTCCCCTCCATAAAGGGTGACGTAAAAAAAGGTATTGCACCTTCAATGCCCCTTTCAAAGGCAGAACACCCCATATACTGCAAGTATTCCAAAAACATGGTGCTTGCCTCGCTTCGTTTTGCATTTGTCGGCATGATACTTTATGCATTTGCACCTCTGGGCATTGTTGAATTTGATTTGTTTGGCATAAACGCCGAAAGTATAGACCTTGGAATGACATGGTTCTGCATAATAAGAGCATTGTATGCAGGAATATCAACCCATATGATGATGAAGCGTGTCATATACTTCATCGTATGTTCAAATCAAGACAGCTACTCCCACCTCGCAGACTGAAAAAAGCAAGCAGAAAAGGAAGTAATCGATATGAAAACAACTACCGAAAAAAATATTAAACTCTATCCTCTTACAGAATCACAGAACACAATGTTTTTGAACCTTAAATGGTCATTCGGGCACGAAGAAATAGTCAATATCTGTGCAACCATGCATTTTGAAAAAGAAGTAGATCCCAATTTATTGCTTCAGGCAACATATGTTGCAATGCTCCGCAATAAATCAGCATCAATACGCTTGCGTAAGGTCGGCAAGGAAACATTGCAGTATTTTTCCGCCAAAGCTCCCGAACCCATAATAGTTATGGACTATTCCGACTCAACGGAAGAAAAGTTGAATGAGGATATACTCAAATTCTCATCAACGCCTTTTTCGAATCATTCCCTTGACACACAGCTTTATTCAATACGAATGATAAAGAAGCCCGACGGTCTTTATGCACTGTATTTCTGTGTAAATCATATTATATTCGATGCTTATTCGCTTATTATGCAGGCAAACGAAATACTCACCGTATATGAATGTCTGCGTGACAATAAGCCCATACCCGAAAACAAGTGTGATCCCACAGCCTGCCTTGAAAAGGACCTTGCTTATGCAAATTCCGATAAATATAAGGCAGACCATGATTTTTGGGAGAACGAATTCTTTGCTACGGAGCCCATATATAACGATGTATGCGGTGATCCACCAAAAAAAGACAAGCGTTACGGTGCAACCATGAAGCTTGGTCAGGTTAAGGCAGGTGTAAAGCAGTACAGAATACCGGCAGAGCTTGTAAATTCAGTCAACGCTCTTGCACTTTCGCACAAGGTATCGCCGCTTTCCGTATTTTATCTTGCACTTCGAAGCTATATTTCCAAGGTCAACAATTTCAGCGAAGATATCATGCTGCAAACGAACCTTGCCCGTAGAGGCACTTTGCTTGAAAAGCGTGCTTTTGGTGTTCGTGTAAACGCTGTTAAGGTTCGTGTAAATCTTCCCAATGCCACTAAGTTTAGCGATGCACTTTTAACAACTTCAAATGAGCTTTTCAAGTCGATGGCTCATGCCGACATGGGTACAAGCAAGGTCATAGATATATATGAGAAAAAGTTCTCGGTTCCGCCCATGAACGGATACGATGTAATTAACTTCACATACAACCCCGTATTCATTTCCGAGCATGAAGGGCTTCCGATACACTTTACACTTCACCCCAACGGCTCATTTGCAATGAAGACATACCTCACCATAATGCCCCTTGATTCAAGCGGCGACTTGGTATGCAATTATGACTATCAGTTTGCGACAACAAAGCCGGATACTGTTGACAATATGCACGAACAGCTCATAAAAGCACTCAATGCTGTTGTTGCAAACCCCGCAATCACACTCGGAGAGCTTGCAAAACTCTAAAGGTAGTATTACAATATCTAATATATAAATTTTACAGGAGAGCAAAAGCATGAACATCATCTATGTAAAGAACAACGAAGAAATGGCACTCAAGGCCGCTTCCATCATTGCGGCACAGGTAACTTTGAAGAACGACTGCGTTCTCGGTCTTGCAACAGGCGGCACACCCGTCGGCACATATGCAAACCTCATCAAGTGGTGCAAGGAAGGCATGATTTCATTTAAGAATGTCCGTTCCGTAAACCTTGACGAATACTGCAACCTCCCTGTTACGCACCCCGAAAGCTACCGTTGCTTCATGAACACCAACTTGTTCGACCATGTTGATATAGACAAGGCAAACACAAACGTTCCCGACGGTTTGGCACAGGACAGCGAAAAGGCTGCAAAGGATTACGACGCTTTGATAGACAGCCTCGGCGTAGACCTCCAGCTCCTCGGCATCGGATATAACGGACACATCGGCTTCAACGAGCCTGACAGTGCTTTCACAATGGGTACTCATGTTGTTGAGCTTACACAGTCCACACTCGAAGCAAACAAACGTTTCTTCGACAACGACGTCAGCAAGGTTCCCACACACGCTATAACAATGGGCATGAGAAACATCATGAGTGCAAAACGCATCCTCCTCATCGGCGGTGCGGAAAAGGCCGAAATAATCGAAAAGGCATTCTTCGGCCCCGTAACTCCCGAAGTTCCCGCTTCAATTCTCCAGCTTCATCCCGACGTAACGGTTGTTTGCGTAAAGGCTGAATAATTAAACCACGCATTAAAGCAGGCATATCGAAAACGGTATGCCTGTTTTTTGTTATGCTTTATTTAAAATATACACTCCGAAATTCAGGTATGCGGCAAACAAAAGCCATATAAGATACGGTATCTGCAACAGGCCTGCTGTTTTGTCGATTTTAAGAAACACAAATATCATTGATGCTACGGCGAAAATCAATAGCAGCAGCCATATAAACGCAAACAGAAATTCCTGTGCTCCAAAGAATATAAAGGGCCATGCAAAATTAACAAAAAGCTGTATTCCGTATATTATAAGTGCGTTTCTTCTGTTAACATCATCGCTTGCAAATATTTTGTATGCCGAAATTCCCATCAGAAAGTATAAAACCGTCCAAACAATCGGGAACACTATCGACGGCGGTGACAGCGGAGGCTTTGTAAAAGCCGAATACGCTTCAAACGCTTCCTTGTTCAAAATACCCGAAAGAGTGCCTATGCCCAGGCTTATCAGCAGACTTATTATCAACGCTTTCCAATTTATTTCTTTTTCGTTTGCTTTCATTTCTGTTGCCCCTTATTTTTCTTTATAACTATCATATGCAGCTTATCTTCGTAATATAAAATTATTTCCTATTTAACATTGTATTTGCAATTTCAATGTACTATAATGTTTTCAATTTGGGAGGAATTTAACAATGTTTATAGCATTCTTAATACTGTGGCTTATTTTTTCGGGCCGCATCACACTTGAAATAGTAATAATAGGGCTTATAATCTCACTCGCTCTCGATATTCTCATTTCACGTCTTATCGGTTTTAACGAAAAAAAAGGGTTACAACGCCTCATGGCACTTTTCAGATATCTGCGTTATTTCGGCGTGCTTATGCGTGAAATAGTTATAAGCTGCATAAAGGTAATCTCAATAGTATGGGGAAATTCAAAAGAAATACAGCCCAAACTTTTCTACTTCTCTCCCGATATAAAAAGCGAAAACAAGCGTGTACTTCTTTCAAACTCAATAACGCTCACGCCCGGCACAATAACGGTTGAGCTTACGGAGAACTATTTGCGTGTTCATGCCCTTGATCAATCGTTTTTGGACGGAATAGAGGGCTGCGACTTCATTAAGATACTTAAAGGAGTGGAGGAAAAATACAGTGGAAGATAGTACTGTCTTTGCAATTCTTATAAGCTGCTGTGCTATTTTAGGTGTTTTCATAATACTGTGCATGGTGCGTGCTGTAAAAGGTCCACGTTTTACGGACAGAATAGTTGCGGTAAATGCTATAAGCACTATGACAATAATCATAATGTGCATACTCTCGGTATGCTTAAAGCAGGATTTTCTTGTTGACATTGCAATAGTTTATGCACTCCTGGGCTTTATCGCGGTCGTTGTGCTTACACGCCTTGTAACAGTCAGGCGGCGTGCTCAGGAAAAGAAAGAGCGTGATGCACTGCTTGCACACAAACAGGCAAAAAAGCAGAAAGGAGCTTAAGCATAGTGGTAAGAGATATAATCGGACTTGTTTTTATCGGTTTGGGTATGTTTGTAATACTCACCGCTGTTTTGGGAATGTTTAAATTTAAATATGTGCTTAACCGTATGCACGCAACTGCACTGTGCGACACTCTCGGTCTTTTACTTATAATAGTCGGACTTATAGTTATGCTCGGTTTTTGTGCACACTCACTTAAAATGATACTCATAACCGTGTTCATGTGGCTTGCAAGCCCCGTTATGGGACATTTGATAGCCCGTGCTGAGGTTATGACACACGCACACATAAAGGATGAGTGCGAGGAGGTAAATCATGCAAATAATATTTGAATTTCTGCTTATAATTTCGCTGATTATATGTGCAATTTTTGCACTCACAAGCAAAAGACTGCTTGCGGCAGTAGTTATATACATGGCATACAGTCTTGTTATGACGATAATCTGGGCACTTTTGCAAAGTCCCGACCTTGCAATTACCGAAGCTGCGGTAGGTGCAGGCGTAACGGGCATACTCTTTGCGGTAACACTTAAAAAGATACACGCTTTGAAAGGTACAAAGGACGAATAAAATGGCTGCAAAAAAGCGTTCACGCTTTGTCGATTGGGTAAACGGCGACACGGCGGAAACAATTCATGAATACAAATACATAAAAAAAACAGTACCGCCCCATTCCGAGCAAGCACACGATGAGGTTATAAGTCCCAAAAAAGCACGTCTTTTTGAGATTGCATACCGTATAACGGCAGTTTTGGTATGCTTGGTTGTGGTTTCGGTACTTTTGTTTACGGTTTTCAATCTTCCCCTCTTTGGCAGCAGTGACAATCCTGCATCAAACGAGGTTGCACAGCGTTATGTTGAAAAAGGACTTGAAGAAACGGGTGCTGTCAATGCCGTTGCAGGCATGATACTCGATTACCGTGCTTTTGACACTTTCGGTGAGTCCTCCGTGCTGTTTATTGCCGTGGGCTGTGTTATGATATTGCTTATTCGTGATAAGAACAACATAAGCACAACCGAGGATTCGCTTGAGCAAAACGAGCGTATAATCGAACGTGAAACAACGGACCCGATATTGCAGAAAACAGTTCTTGTTGTAACACCCTGTATACTGCTTTTCGGAATATATGTTATATTAAACGGTCACCTGTCTCCCGGCGGCGGCTTCAGCGGAGGTGCAATAATGGGTGCAGGACTCATACTTTTTGCCGCAAGCTACGGCATCGATGCCGTTAAAACTCTCTTTAATATTAAAACTTTCCGTGCAATAACCACAACTGCACTCATGTGCTACGCTCTTTTAAAAGCGTACTCATTTTTCACGGGTGCAAACGGTCTTGAAACGGGTATACCGCTTGGTGTGCCCGGTGCAATTTTAAGCTCGGGGCTTATACTCGTGCTTGATATTTGCGTAGGTCTTATTGTCGCCTGCACAATGTACGGTTTTTATTCTTTGTTTGCAAGGGGGGATATTTAATGTCTGACTTTTTGCACTCGGTAGTTACATACCGTTTTGAGATTGCCGCCGTTATACTTTTCGGCATAGGCTTTATGAATCTGCTTTTGCAGAAAAACCTTATCCGCAAGATAATATCGTTCAATGTAATGGACTCGTCTATATTCCTTTTCCTGGCCTCACAGGGCTTTATTGAAGGACGCACGGCACCCATAATAACAAACGGTTTAACCGACGCTTCGCTGTATATAAACCCGATTCCCACAGGTCTTGTTCTTACGGGCATAGTGGTTTCGGTAAGCGTTTCGGCTTTCTTCCTTGCACTCGTACAAAGACTTTATAAAAAATACGGCACCGTTGAGTTTGACGAAATAATAATGCTTGCAAAGAAGGAGGCGGAATAAAAATGCTTCCTTGGTATCAAAACATACCGTTTGCGTGCATACTTTTGTGCATGATATCGGGCATACTCATGCCGCTTTTCAAAAAAGGCAGACCTGCGTTTACCGTTACTCTTTGTGTATCGCTCACAAGTGCTGTTTTATCTGCAATACTTCTTTATTACACAGCTTCAAAGGGCAGTCGCTTTGTATACACGATGGGACATTTCCCCGCTCCGTGGGGTAACGAGATAGCCGCAGGCCCGCTTGAAGCTTTGCTTGCACTTATGTTCTCAACCGTCATGTCACTTTCACTCCTTGGCGGCAAAAACAGTATGCAGGATGATATTCTTGAGCCAAAACAACCGCTTTACTTTTTGATGCTCAATCTGATTCACGCTTCAATGCTTGCACTTACCTATACCAACGACATTTTTACAGGCTATGTATTTATCGAGATAAACACGCTTGCCGCCTGTGCAATAGTTATGGCAAGGGATACCGCAAAAACAATTGCGGCAACCATACGCTACCTTGTTATAAGCTTGCTCGGCTCAGGTCTTTTCCTTATCGGCATAGTGCTTATTTACTGCATAACCGGGCATTTGCTCATGCCGAATCTTCAGGAAAAGATACTTGAACTTGTTGCCACGGGTAAATACATGGAGCCTCTCACAATAGTTGTAGGTCTTATAACGGCAGGCATTGCAATAAAATCGGCACTTTTCCCGTTCCATGCATGGCTTCCGTTTGCACACGGCGGTGCTACCACAACTTCAAGCTCCGTTCTTTCGGGACTTGTGCTGAAAGCTTATATAATACTGCTTATAAAGCTTTTCTTCTCGGTATTTACAATAGACATTGTACGTATGCTCCATGTTACGGACATCATGTTTGTTTTCGGCATAATGGGCATGATATATGCTTCGATAAAAGCCATGAGGGAAGAACACATAAAGCGTATGCTTGCTTATTCCTCGGTTGCTCAGATAGGCTATGTATTCATGGGCTTGGGCTTGGGTACTGAAATAGGCATAGTTGCGGCTATTTATCAAATAATAGTTCACGCAGTTACAAAGCCCCTCCTGTTCTCCTCCGCTTCACGCTTAAGCGAGGTTCAGGGACATGAAAAAAGCCTTTACCGCCTGCGTGGCAGTGCAAGAACAGATAAGTTGGCAGGCATCGCATTCACATTGGGCGGACTTTCAATGATAGGTATACCCCTTTTAGGCGGCTTTGCGGCAAAATTCATGCTTGCACAGGCGGCAGTCACTTTGGGTGCTCATGCTCAGTGGATATCGCTTTTGGCCCTTGCTTTAAGCTCCGTCTTGAACGCTCTTTATTATATCCCTGCGATAATAGCCATATGGTCACCGTCCGACTTCTTAACAAAATATGAAGCGGAGGGCAAACAGAAAAAGAACACGGCATACACTGCTGCCGCACCTATATTCATGGCACTCATCATAATCACGGGCTGCTGCTGTATGCCCATATCCGAATTTATCAGCACGGGACTTTCACTTTTGGGAGGAGGTGCAATATGAATAATACAGCCATGCTTCTTGCTGTTTTACTGCCGCTGATTTTCAGCATGATAATATTTATATTAAAGCCTAAACGCTTTTGTCTTGTGACTTTGGTAGTTTTTGCACTTGCAGCCACGCTTATAGCTTCAATAGCATCTGCAATTTACTGTGACGGCAGTTTACAGCTTGCCGCATTTACCGGTACCATGAAGCTTTCGCTTTCAGCAAGCACGCTGTCATTTTTCATGGCAATACTTATCTGTGCGGTATTTTCCGTTTCACTCATTTTTGCGTTTGAATACACAGAGCACGATGAAAGCAGAGCGACTTTCTTTGCATATTCGCTCTTGACGCTTTCATTCCTCATGGGCTTGTGCTTTGCAGACAATATGCTCACATTCTACCTGTTCTACGAAGCAATGACGCTTGCCTCATTCCCCCTTGTGCTTCACGCAAAAACAGCAGAATCAAGACGTGCGGCGTTTAAATATCTCGGCTTCTCGGTATTCGGTGCAGGACTTGTTTTGTTTGGAATGATGCTTTTGGGAAACGGTGTTTTCGAGCCGTTCAAGGCAGGCGGAATTACCGAAATAGACTCAAATAACACTCTTGCATATCTTTTAATGGCATTGGGCTTTTCCTGCAAGGCAGGTATGTTCCCTCTTTCGCAGTGGCTTCCCACAGCACACCCCCAAGCTCCCGCTCCTGCAAGTGCTTTGCTTTCGGGCATAATCACAAAAGCAGGTATTCTGGGAATAATAAGAGCTACCTTCTTTGTATTCGGTGCAAATGCAATTTCAGGCACATACGCTCAGGATATTATGCTCATATTGTCGATATTTACAATATTCATGGGTTCAATGCTTGCATATAAGGAAAAGGTATTTAAAAAGCGTCTTGCATATTCAAGCGTAAGTCAGCTTTCATATGTAATATTCGCTCTTATGCTTTTAAATGCGGAGGGCTTCTGTGGAGCAATTTTGCAGATACTTTTCCACGCAGTCACAAAAGCAGGCTTATTCCTTTGTGCAGGTGCTGTCATACATAAAACAGGCATAACACGCACCGACGAAATGTACGGCATGGGCAAGAAAATGCCCATAGTTATGTCCTGCTTCACGCTTTTATCGCTTTCATTAACAGGCATACCGCCGCTCGGCGGCTTTGCGGCAAAGTGGCAAATAATGCTTGGAGCTTCAAATATCGGAGCTGCCGGATATATAGGCATGGGCGTGTTGCTTATAAGTGCACTTTTAACCGCATTCTACCTTTTGCCCATAACACATGATTCATTCTTCGCCGGCAGAGAAACAGCAGACAAAAGCGAGCCAACATTACTCATGACGGCACCGCTCATACTGCTTTGTGCATTCGTGCTTATCGGCGGCATATTCGCGGACACATTCCTAACGCTTGCAAATAATATTGCAGGAGGGCTTTTTGCATGACGATTCCCTCATATTTTCTTATTCTGCCAATAGTTTTCCCTGTTTTGTGTGCAATTTGTCTTTCGTTTAAGGCTTTTCAAAACAGAAAACTTCGCAATGCATTCGTTCTTGCTTCGGTACTTATAAACAGCATTTTTGTTGCTTTGATTGTAACAGTACCGCCTGCTGACGGCTTTACCCTGCTTAAAATCTCAATCTCGCTGTCATTTTCGCTTAAGGTTGACGGAATGACACGCATATTCGCCGCCATAACCGCCATACTTTGGCCCTTGACAACAATATATGCATTCGACTACATGAAGCACGAAAATCATGAACGCAAATTCTTTGCCTTTTTCCTGCTTGCATACGGAGCAACAGCCGGCGTTGCCTTGGCACAAAACCTTGAGAGTATGTATCTTTTCTTTGAATTGCTCACATTCTCGACTCTGCCGCTGGTAATGCACAAAATGGACTATGCCGCACGCTTTGCGGGAAAACGCTATCTTGTGTATTCAATAGCAGGTGCTTCGATTGGTTTTATTGCACTTGTGTTCATATCCGTATACGGCACTTCCACCGACTTTGTGTTGGGCGGCGTATTTGCAGGCATCACTTTAAGCGAAGAAGTAATATCCGTACTGAGAATTGCATTCACGCTTGCGTTCTTCGGATTCGGCGTAAAAGCCGCACTCTTTCCAATGTGTGCATGGCTTCCGTCGGCTTCGGTCGCACCCACCCCCGTTACAGCCCTTTTGCACGCTGTTGCCGTCGTTAAGGCAGGTGCTTTTGCGTGCATAAGAATAACCTATTACAGCTTCGGTACCGAATTGCTTTCGGGTACGTTTGCACAGTATATTCCCATGCTTGCCGCCGCAATAACAATTATATTCGGCTCACTTGAAGCAGTACGCTCGAATCATCTCAAAAGGCGTATGGCGTGGTCAACCGTAAGCAATCTTTCATATATACTGCTTGCTGTTACGGCAATGTGCAATGCAGGTCTTACTGCCGCTTCGCTTCACATGATATTCCACGCATTTATCAAGATAACTCTCTTTTTCTGCATAGGTGCAATAATGGAAAAGAGTCACACGGAATATTTCGACCAGATAGGCGGCATTTCAAAGAAAATGCCCGTTACAATGCTTTGCTTCACCGTTTCGGGAATTGCACTCATGGGCATACCGCCCTCACCTGCTTTTTTCAGCAAGTGGGCAATAGGCACCGCTTCTTCTGCCGTCAGTACATGGGGCTATGTGGGAATTGCCGCACTTATAATATCGGCTCTGCTTACGGCAATATATATTTTGAGTGTTAGCGTAAAGGCATATGAAAAGGTCGATTTTATAAGCGAACACAGTGTAAAGGAAAGCATTATGATGAATGTTCCGATTATCGCACTTACACTTTGCATAATACTTATGGGCTGCTTTAGCGGCGTTATACAAAACACCGTGACCGCTTGGCTGTTCTAAGGAGGTAAAATATTATGACTTCGTTACTCATAGCTTTATGCGTATTTTTGCCCCTTATAGCCACACCCGCAGTTTACGCCGTCTGCAAACGCTCATATACTGCCGCAAACACATTTTTAAGTATAATCACTGCCGCAGTATTTTCATTGACGCTTGGGCTTTTGTTTGCAGACAATCATTCCGATTTGGTAATTGATAATTTCTGTCTTGGCTCACTTTCATTCTCGTTTGACGGAATGAAAGCAGTGCTTGCCGTGCTTTGTGCCTTTGCATTTACGGTATCGGCTTTAGCGTCACGCTTCTATTTTGAAAAAGCATCGCAGAACCCCCGTTATTTTGCATTCACACTGCTCACAATGAGTGGCATAATGGGCGTATTTTTAAGCAATGACCTTTTCACGACATATGTTTTCTTTGAAATAATGTCGCTTTCGTCGTGGGTATGGGTAGCTCAAACGGAAACAGTCGATGCGGCTAAGGTTTCACGCTCGTATCTTGCGTACTCCATAATAGGCGGTCTTTCACTGCTTATGGGGCTTATACTTGTAAATTCCGCCTTAAACGGTGTGTTAAGCTTTGATAAAATGGCAGAAGCGGCGGCTCAAACAGCTAAAAGCGAAATGCTCTTTGTGGGCGGAATATTCCTTTTTGCAGGCTTTGGAATAAAAGCAGGTGCGTTTCCGCTTCATACATGGCTGCCGCAATCCTATTGCACAGCTCCGGCTCCTGCAACCGCACTTCTTTCGGGTATACTTTCAAAAGCAGGTGTTTTCGGGCTTATAATAAGCTCAACAAAGCTTTTTTATCAGAATACGACCTACGCACTGATACTCATGGCTTCGGGTGCAATCACGATGCTTTTGGGTGCATTGGTAGCTTTGTTTGCCGTGAACCTCAAAAAGGCTCTCGCAGGCTCATCGCTTTCACAAATAGGCTTCATACTTGTCGGGCTTTCTGTTCTTACACTCGGGAAAGACACGGCTTATGCGGCAGGCGG
>JAZNWT010000023.1:0-16374 GCA_045593465.1 Clostridia bacterium | reverse complement strand
CATTAAAAAAACGGCCTTTTGGTCCCGAATTATAATATACATATAACGCATTACAGCAGTTTGCGGAATTAATCAATAAATTGCTTTGTTTTTTATTATGCATTTAAATGCACTTATAAAACAAATGTTGCCGAAATGTTGCCCGAAACACAACACACGAAAACAACTTAAAAAAAGCAAAAAACCTTGCAGCCCTTATGGAATCAAGGTTTTTTTCTGGTCGGGGCGACTGGATTTGAACCAGCGGCCTTTTGGTCCCGAACCAAACGCGCTACCAAGCTGCGCTACGCCCCGAAAAAAATGGAGCCAATGTGGGGACTCGAACCCCAGACCTGCGCATTACGAATGCGCTGCTCTACCAACTGAGCTACATTGGCTCGTCAAAGTCATTTGACAGTTAGATATTATATCACATTATTTTAAAGATGTCACCACTTATTTTTTATTTATCACTGCTTCTACAGAAAATTCCGAAACATGGATGGTGCTGTCCGTCTTTATAACAACGTGTTTTCCCTCATGTTTCGGTATTACCATATCCTCATCACCCTCCATATACTTTGCTACGTCGGGGTGAATTGTAAGCACGTACTCTTTAATGTTTTCGGACTCAAAACAACGTCTGAGTTTTTTTCTTGCCTTCATAAGCACGGTTTCGGGTGAAAGCACCTTTCCCTCGCCGTTGCAATACGGACACGGCACTCTGAGCGTATCATCAACACAATGCCTTGTCTTTTTTCTTGTCATTTCAACAAGTCCCAATGATGTTATGCCAAGCACCGTTGATTTCGTTCTGTCTTTTTTCAGTTCTTCTTTCAGTGCGTTTATAACACGTTCCTTATCTTCAACCTCATCCATATCGATAAAATCTATTATGATTATGCCGCTTATATCCCTTATTCTAAGCTGTCGGGCAATCTCAACCGCCGCTTCGCAATTTGTTTCGGTTATTGTTTCCTGTAAATTGTCGTTACCTACATACTTGCCCGTATTGACATCTATTGTGGTAAGTGCTTCCGTTCTGTCGATTATTATATATCCGCCGTTTTTGAACCATACTTTACGGGAAAGTACATTATCTATTGATGATTCTATTTTAAACTTATCAAACATATCGGGCAATTTATCATACAGAACTACCCTGTCTCCCAAGCCTGGAGAATTTATGTTTGCTACCATCTGAACTTTTTCGCAGTATTTTGCATCATTGATATAGAGATTATCTATCTCCGACGTGAACATATCACGAACTGTACGGAAAACAAGCGATTCTTCTTCGTGAAGCAAGCACGGTGCACTCATTCGCTTACCGTTTTCCTGTATTCTGTTCCACATTTTTACGAGAAACTCAAGGTCGTTTTTAAATTCTTCCTCGGACTTTCCACGCCCCTCTGTACGCACTATCACGCCCATGTTTTCTTCTTTTATGGACTCTAAAATATCTTTTAAGCGTGTGCGTTCTTCATCGTCTTCAATACGTCTTGAAACACCCACATAATTGACCGTAGGCATTAAAACGAGAGTTCTTATCGGTAATGTTATATTTGTGGTTATTCTTGCACCCTTATTGCCAACGCCCTCTTTAACAAGCTGGACAATTATCTCCTGCCCGACTTTCACCATGTCTTTTATATTGGGAATGGGCATTTTAACGTCCGACGGCTTTCCGTCAAACACAAAATCATTTCCGTCTATCTGTATATCGCCTGCGTATAAAAACGCATTGCGTTCAAGCCCTATATCTACGAATGCCGCCTGCATACCGGGCAACACATTCTGCACCCTGCCCTTATAAATATTGCCGACAAGACGCCCCTGACCGCGTTTCTCTATCAGAAGCTCGTCCATCTCGCCGTCCACCATAAGTGCAACCCGAGTCTGATATGGATTTATGTCTACTACCAAATCACGACTCATAGTTAGGCATTACCGTCACTTTCTTTTAAATCGAAAATTATATTGTTTCTGTGCACCCTATAGCTCCACTCCGAGGGCATTCTTTTCTTCAATTCGCCCATCAAAAGTTCAACGTTCAAGCTTCCTGCCGCATCAAGCCTGCCTTTGAGCTTTATTTTATTTCCATCAATATCAAAAGAGAGCACATCGGGTCTGATATTAACCTCTTTCATGCCTGCTTTTGTTTTCTTTGTAACTACTATTTCGCCGCTCATGAGCTTGGAAAATGCGTTTTCGTCAATATGCGATGCCGTAATTTCATATTCTGCCGCCTGCATAATTGCAGTAAGCGATTTTGCATTATCGGGAACAATTTTTGCTTCTTTTACAAAAAATCCGTTCGGCAATGAACCGTTTATTGTATTTATAAACTCTTGTTCCGTTATATCTTTATTGAGCTTCACGTCCACCCATTCACTGCTGCTTGTATATCCTACCGCCAAAGCTGTTGCAAACGACACAAGGGGATGCGGATTAAACCCCTGTGAGTATGCCATGGGCAATTTGGCCCTGTGCATGGCACGCTGAAAGAGTCTTTGTACGTCCAAATGCGACACATATCTTGCCGCTTCATTTTTTTCAAATCTTGCAATAATCCGCATACTTATTACCGAAACACCCGTTGCAGCCCTTACGACAGTCCTTTGTGGTTTTTTCTTCGAGTGCCTTTTCAAGTTCTTTCTTTAAATATTCTTCCGTGACTACCATGTCTATATGCGACCAGGGCAACACTTCATCGATTGAACGCTTTCTGTTTGCATAATATGCATCGTCTATACCGCATTTTTCAAATGCTTTTTCCCAAGCTTCTTTTTTGAAGTGTTCATCCCATGAATCAAAACGTGCCCCGTTTTTGTATGCTTCAATCAATGCCGCACAAAGCCGTCTGTCCCCACGTGCAAACACGGATTCAAGCCTGCTTATAGTGCTTTCATGATACGAGAATTCAACACCGCGTATACCCTTTAACGCATCCCTTAAAAGCATCTGCTTACGTCTTATTTCTTCAAGCGTATCCTGTGCTTCCCATTGGAAAGGCGTAAACGGTTTGGGAACAAAAGATGAGGCACTTACAACGACACGAAGCCCTTTCCCTCGTTTTTCCTTGGGCATTGAATAGAATGTTCTCGATACCTTTCTTGCAAGCTCTGCAATGCCCAATATATCTTCATCGGTTTCCGTAGGAAGTCCTATCATAAAATACAGCTTTACACTGTTCCAGCCCGATTCAAACGCATCGGCAACACTTCTTAATAAATCTTCTTCCGTTACACCCTTGTTTATTACATCACGCAATCTCTGCGTGCCTGCTTCGGGAGCAAAAGTCAAACCCGTTTTTCTTACACTCTGTATTTTTTCAAGGTCGTCTTTTAAGAATGAGTCGATTCGAAGCGACGGAAGTGACAATGATACGTGTTCTTCCTTGAATTCATCTATTATTTCCGGAACAAGCTCATGTATCTTTGAATAATCGCCGGAGCTTAATGAAAACAGCGATATTTCATCATAACCGGTACAGTTTATAAGCGACCTTGCCTGTTCCATAACCGTGCCCAGCTTTCTTTCACGTACAGGTCTGTAAATAAAGCCTGCCTGACAGAATCGGCAGCCTCGTGTACAGCCCCGAAACAGTTCTAAAGCTATTCTGTCATGTGTTATGGGCAAAAACGGAACAAGCGGCTCTCCGATGTATTTTGCACTGTCAAGGTCTTTTATTATGCGTCTTGACGGCTTATCGGGAGCGTCTTTCTCAATCTTTTTAATTTCTTTTAAATCATAGTCTGCATAAACAGGCTCATAGAATGACGGAATATATACACCGTCTATTTTTGAAAGTGCAAGCAGAATCTCTTTTCTTGATGCACCCTTTTCTTTCTCGCACATTACTGTTTTTGCAAGCTCTACTGCCAATTCCTCACCGTCACCTATCATGACGGCATCGAATATATCGGCAACAGGCTCACTATTGCAGGTGCAAGGACCGCCGCAAACCACTAAAGGCATATCCTCGCCCCTATCCTTTGCCAAAAACGGCACCGAGGACAGCTCAAGCATTGTGAGTATGTTTGTATAGCACATCTCATACAAAAGCGAAAAACCCAAAATATCAAACTCGCCAAGTGGGGTATATGTTTCAAGCGAATAGAGCGGATAAGAATTTTTTCTTAAAAGAGCTTCCATATCGGGCCACGGAGCATATGCACGCTCACAGGCGATTTCATCACAACTGTTAAGTGCATTGTAAACTATGCGTGAACCGAGATGAGACATACCTATCTCATAAACATCAGGAAAAAGGAGTGCAAACCTAAGTTTCGCCCCCTCTTTTCTTACAATATTAAATTCGTTTCCGACATATCTTGCAGGCTTTTCCACCGTTGCAAGCTGTTCTTCAAGTTTCTTAAAATCAAATTTCATAACTTATTGAGTTTAACACCTTTTATTATTCAGGTCAATCCGATAAAGGCTTATTTGCCTTGTTTCTCTTTTAAATACCGAGCCAATGCATACTCCCACGGCGGAAGTCTTTCAAATCCGGCATCATCCAGTCCTTTCTTGCTCAGTCTTGAGTTTAAAGGTCTTTTTGCATCAGTCTTATAGTCTTTAGTCAGCACCTTTTCCACAATGCAAGGCAATTCTGCCTGCTTCATAATTTCACTCGCAAACTCAAACCATGAGCAAAAGCCTTCGTTCGTTCCGTGATAAACACCGTATTTATCCGTCACTATCATGTCGCATATAAGCTTTGAAAGGTCATATGTATATGTAGGTGAGCCAACCTGGTCGCACACCACTTTTATTTTTTCTCTTTCACTGCCGAGCTTCAACATGGTGTTTATAAAGTTTGAGCCGTTTATGCCGAAAACCCACGATGTGCGGATAACGAAATATTTATCACACATACTCGTTACGGCATCTTCGCCATCGGATTTTGTTCTTCCGTATATATTCAAAGGTGCCTTTTCATCATCAACTTCAAAAGGCTTTTCACCGTCTCCCGAAAAAACATAGTCCGTTGATATATATACTACTTTTGCATTGCTGCGTTTTGCAGCCTTTGCAATATTAAGCGTTGCACTCACATTGACAGCCTCGCACTTTTCGATTTCCGTTTCTGCCCTGTCAACCGCAGTATATGCAGCACAATGCACTATCACATCAGGGCAGTACTCACCGAAAACACGTTCCACTGCCTCCGCATCACACAGATCACACTCGTTTATATCTATGCCGTAATTTTCTATTCTACGTTCCGACAATTCTCGGCACACATCAAATCCCAACTGTCCCCGAGCACCTGTAACGATAACCCGCATATTTATGCTCCCTTGCTTTTTTTATCTGTTTGAATACATCTTGTCGTAGTATTCCATATAATCGCCGGATAAGACACCGTTAAGCCATTCCTTGTTTTCACCGTACCACTCGACAGTTTTCTTTATACCTTCATCAAAGGTAGTCTTGGGCAGCCAATTAAGCTCATTGCTTATTTTGGTAGGATCTATGGCATAACGTCTGTCATGTCCCGGTCTGTCGGTTACAAATTCTATAAGGTCTTCACTCTTGCCCATTATGTTTAAGACTGTTTTTACAACATCAATATTTGCACGTTCATTATGACCGCCGACATTATAAACCTCGCCCTCTCTGCCGCATCGCATGATAAGGTCTATTGCCGCACAGTGGTCTTCAACATAGAGCCAATCACGAACATTCTCACCCTTTCCGTATACGGGAACGGACTTGTTTTCAAATGCACGTGATATCATAAGCGGAATAAGTTTTTCCGGAAAATGATACGGGCCATAATTATTTGAGCATCTGCTTATCGAAACCGGCAGTTTAAAAGTACGGTAATAAGCAAGCACAAGCAAGTCCGCAGAAGCTTTTGATGCAGAATACGGTGAAGACGTGTGAAGCGGAGTATCCTCAGTAAAGAACAAATCTTTTCTTTCTATGGGTAAGTCACCGTAAACCTCATCGGTCGAAACCTGATGATAACGCTTAATGCCAAACTTACGGCAAGCATCCATAAGCACCTGAGTTCCCAAGACATTTGTCTTTAAGAATATTCCCGGATCTTCTATGGATCTGTCAACATGGCTTTCTGCGGCAAAATTTACGACTATATCCGGCTTTTCCTCTTCAAAAAGCTTAAATACGGCTTCTCTGTCTGCAATGTCGCCCTTTACAAATCGGAAGCTATCATACTCCATTGCATCTTTTAAGGTTTCAAGATTACCTGCGTACGTAAGCTTATCAAAGCAGATTATTCTATCCTCCTTATGATTTTCAAGCTCATAATAAACAAAATTACTGCCTATAAAACCGGCACCGCCCGTAACTATTATGTTCATATTTTTCTCCTTATTTCATATCATCGTATGTAAAATTGCAATCACTGTCTTTCAACAGAGGAGCATCGATATCTTTCTGTGATAAAATCGGATTTGATATTTCCCACTCCACACCGATCTGAGGATCATCATATCTAATAGCTCTGTCATGCTCTTTAGAATATACTTCATCAACTTTATAGATAAATTCGACATCATCGGTAAGTGCAACAAAGCCGTGTGCAAACCCTTTGGGAATAAATAACATTCGTTTGTTTTCTCCGCTAAGTTCAACCTTTATCCATTGCAAGTATGTCGGCGAACCTTTTCTTAAATCAACAGCAACATCATGTACGGTACCGCGAAGCACCCTGACTATCTTTGCCTGTGCAAATTCACCGTTCTGGAAATGCAGTCCTCTAAGCGTGCCTTTCTTGCTTGAGAAGCTTTGATTATCCTGCACAAATTCATTGGTTATTCCCATCTCCTCAAACACTTTTTTTGAGTAAGTTTCCATAAAATAACCTCGACTATCGCCAAAAACTTGCGGCTCTATTATAAACACACCCTGAAGATTTGTTTCTATCTTTTTCATCGGCATTATTTTAATCTCCTTCCGCAATCAATATATGCACATACTGCCTTGTACAACTTGATATTTCCCGTAATAAAGCTTTTTTCCAACAAGCTTTCCGCCTTGTCAAGTTTCGCACCTTGAAACTTGACCGACTTTACAAAATTACATGCTATTGAAAATGCCGCCTCGACGATTTCCGGTTCTAATTTCAAAGTTCTTGAATAGAGGTATACACCAAGTTCTTCAAGGACTATTCGATATGTCCATTCATCAACTTCAAGTCCGAGAAGCTTGGAATATTCAACAAACCACATAGTGAGGAAAAGCTGATCCAATGCTTTTGGATTACTGTCGTTCCAAAGTATTTTTGAAGCGTTTGAAGCATGTACATAATAAAAATACATAGGGGTATCTATATATGCAAATCCCTTGCCAATCCTGAAAAGCAATATGCGAGTTATCATGTCCTCGTACCATGCACCTAACGGGAACCTTACCTTTTCCCATATTTTTCTGTTATAAACCGTACCCCATACATAGCCGTTATACTTAGTTAGCTTTTCTCCCATATATCCATGTGCCAATATTGATTCAGACATTATTATAGGTCGTTGGTGATTTTGAGGGTCAAACTCCGAATGTGCTACTTTTACTATGTCGACATTCTCTTTTTTTGCCACATCGAGCGTTTTTTCTACAAAATCTTCAGAAAGATAGTCATCATTATCCACAAAAAGCAGATACTGACCGACTGCTTTGTCTATACCGTAATTTCTCGCACTTGATATTCCGCCGTTTTGCTTTGTGAAAACACGCATATGCGAATTTTTTTTTGCTATGTTGCTTAGTATTTCAAAAGAATCATCTGTTGAACCGTCATCAACAAATATAACTTCGTAGGAATACTTTGTCTTTTGATTAAGAAGTGATTTGCAAAGCACTTCAATATACTTGTGAGCATTGTATATGGGAACAATGATGGAAAGATCAACATCGGAAGAAATCTCACTGTTACTTATGCTCCCTATCACCTTTTCAGCAGCTTCAAGAGCAAACGTGTATCCGTATGTTTCCAACTTTTTTAAGGATACATCATCATTTTCTGTCTTAATACACTTTTTTTCATTCCGAGCCATCGCAATCTGCAATTTACGCAAAATACGTAATGCAGAAAAATACAGCACTTTAACAAACCGACGCAAAAAATACATACTTTGTTTTACCTTCTTATTTTTCCTTCTGCAACTGCATAAAGATGCTTGCCGTATGCGGATTTTCCGTACTTTGACGCTGCTTCCGTTATCTGTTCACGGTCTATCCAGCCGTTTCTGTATGCAATCTCTTCGGGAACGGATATCATGATGCCCTGTCGTTCTTCGATTGTTCTGACGAAATTAGATGCTTCAAGAAGGCTTTCCATGGTTCCCGTATCAAGCCATGCAAAACCACGCCCCATAATTTTCACATCAAGACTTCCATCTTCAAGATACATCTCGTTTATACTTGTTATTTCAAGCTCGCCCCTTGCGGACGGTTTTACTTGCTTTGCAAATTCAACATTACGTTTATCATAGAAGTAGAGCCCCGTTATCGCATAATTACTCTTGGGTTCTTCCGGTTTTTCTTCTACGGATATTACTTTTCCGTCTTCATCAAATTCAAGTATGCCGAAATCCCGAGGATTTGTAACATAATAACCGAATACCGTTGCTCTTGAGTTTTGTTCGGCACCCTTTACGGCATCACGCAGCATTTTGCTGAAACCGCTGCCGTAAAATATATTGTCACCGAGCACCATTGCACAGCAATCGTCTCCGATAAACTCTTCGCCTATCAAAAAAGCCTGTGCCAAACCGTCCGGCGACGCCTGAACAGCATATGAAAGATTTATTCCGAATTGGCTTCCGTCACCCAAAAGCGTTTCAAATCTTGGTGTATCACTCGGAGTTGATAATATAAGAATATCCCTTATTCCTGCAAGCATAAGCGTAGAAAGCGGATAATATATCATAGGTTTGTCATATATAGGAAGAAGCTGCTTACTTGTTACCATGGTTATGGGGTACAGCCTTGTTCCTGAGCCGCCTGCCAAAATAATACCTTTCATAACTGTCACCTATATGCCTTTTTTCTTATTTTACCACATATGATTGATTCGTCAAATAAAATGATATAAAATATCAAAATATACTGACAAGTTGAGGTAAGCACGTGGTAATAGACAGATTTGAGGGTGAATTTGCAATTTGCCAAAACGCCGACGGCAAAATAATGCATATCAAAAGAAACAAGCTCCCTTTTGATGCAAAAGAAGGCGATGTTGTTATTCAGGATTCATGCGGAGTTTTTATTCTTGATAAAGAAAAAAGCACCGAGATTCTTTCTTCCAACAAACAAAGACTCTCGGCTCTTCTGAACAGGTCAAAAACTTCAAAAGCACAAAACGCAAAGCAAAAATGCACCGATGGAGAGCAGGACTAAAATCCCGTTTGAAATTAAAGCTCCCCATCTTTTTATTTTGAAACAATGAATGCAGTAAAGCGTGCTGTACGAAACAGCTGCAAGACAGGCTATTATAAAAAGCAACATTGAATACTACACTCCTTTTTCAGTCCATGTGTGCTCTTATATTTTTATCTTTAAGCTCAACGCTTACCGAAAACACTGTTTTGTACTCTTTATAATGCTGTTTCCAATCATATTTTTCCCATTTCTTCGTATCATAAAATTTCATTGATACCATATCTCCTATTCCTATAGCATCACAGTTGAGTTCACGGCATATTTGAGCTATCCGGCTAAGCTGTTCACATATTTTTGCTTCTACCTCCTGCCTGTACCGTTTTTCCCACTCGTTACGCATGGCAGAAGTTTCATCAAGCTCCACGGTACAGTAAAGCGGAACGGTTATAGTTACACATTTATTTTTCATATCCACTTCACTTTGAGTATTGCTTTTCGCTTCAAGCAGTAATGTTGCTGTCTTCTTTTCAGATGTTTCATATGTCATATAGCCGTTCTTGAACTGTCCTTTTGCCATAAGCAGATACATAGTGTCATTCTCATCAATACTGCCTTTCATATACCATCCGTCAAACAAGGCACTTCCCATTACATACGAATCCGTACCGCCCGTTCTAAGTACTCCGGAAGTATTTTTCGCATCTTCCTTTCCTTCCTCCGCTCCCTCCGCCACATCACACAGTGTCAGCACGGGGTCACTCCTCCCACCCTGAACATCCTCCGTCATTATGGAAAATGACGTTATAGGCAATATTCCCATTCTGTTATTCATTACAATATCCATTTGTATGCGTGTAAGATTCTGGCTGTACTGCGATTCGAGATTTTTCATAAAGTTAAGTGCTGTACCTTTTGAAACAAGTAATTTTACGGATTGACGCATCCTGAGCGAATTAAAAGATACTTTTGAAAACTCCTCCGCTCCGCCCGCCTTTGCAACATCGGAAGAAAAGATAATAACGCTCGTTCTCATAAAATTCACTTCACCCGACATAACACCGTGTATTATGTCTATTGCCTCAAAAAGAGTATCTCCCTCGGCGGAAATGATTTCAGAGCTTCCTGCTGCTCCGCTGTCGCTTTTTTGACCTACTTTCTGCACCATGAAGCTGTAATTGTACCTTTTCTGCTCGCCTTTATCCAAGCCTATTGCGAAAATATATGCATATGATTCGGGCTGTATCGGATCCAGGCATGCCGTACAGCCAAAAAGCATTAAAGCCGCAAGTATAAAAGCAGATATTCTCTTCATCTGTTTCATTTTTCCGTCTTCCTTTTCGCTTTTATTACCGCCGCTGTAAAGCCTGTTAAAACTATCAAAAGCATCAATAAAAATGACCAGTTTTCAACAATAGCTATTATATTGTGAACAACAGCATACAGACTTGTATACTCAACAAGCACAAAGCTTCCAAGTATCACCGAAAAACAGATTATACACGGTCTTATATCCCGCGTTCCTGTTTTTTTGCAAAATATATAGCCTGCACAATACAGGTAATACGCTATCGCAATCATAGCCGCCGCCAGCCATATAAACACACCTATTTTGTCCGTTCGCACAAAATAATCTTCGTTTTGCAAACTCATATTTAAACGGCAGAGCGGAAAATACATATTTGCAAGACTCGTATATTCATACGTTAACCCCAATACCATTTGAGTTATAAAGCACAACACAGCAGCAACCAAGGCTGCTATAACAACACTCTTTTTTACAGTTCTTATACCGTTCATACCTTTTGCCGTAACAAGCGGAGCTACAAATATCGGTATGAATTTATACAAGCTTTTAAGCGTATATGATGCTATGCTGTATGCTCCGTCTCCAAACAAGGGATACAGCCTGTATGTATCAAAGCCGTCAACTGCGGAAATAAACCCCAGCAAAAAAAGAACACCTAATGCTGCGGCAAAGATTTTCGCCATACGTCCCAATGTTTCAAGCCCGAAAAGAGCAATCGCCACTATAGGCAAAACCACCCACAGTGCAACATTGAGATATGATGACTCAACAAAAATATAGCTGTGTATTATGGAAACAAATCTTAACAAAAGCAAAAATGCATTAAAAAGCATAGCCATCGACAGTATGAGCATACAAACAGTGCTTATACTTTTGCCCACAGTTTTGTCCAGCATTTCATGAAAAGAATCCGTATTTGAGATTTTCATCGCATAGCAGTTCATCATAAACACTCCAAATCCCAACAGCAAAGACAACGGAATCGTTAGAAATGTTGAGTTTCCGTTTGCATATGCATCTGCCGACTCTACTGTGAAAATGCCTGTTACCGCAAGCGTCAGTGCAATAAGATTTATGCTTTCCTGCGTACCGATTCTTCCTAAATTCATCCTCACAGCATCATTCCTCCTGCGTGTTGGTGTAATCGGTTGCCCTTTGATGCATTGTAAGCTTTCCTCTCAGTATAAAAGGATGTTTAGCGGCTGTTTTCGGTGCAAACGGGCTTAGAAACGGTACACCGAAAGATTTTGTGCGTGCCATATCCGCAACTATGAGCATCAGAACGACCGTAAAACCCAAAAGTCCTCCCAGCCATGCCGCTATTACAAGTGCAAGACGCATATATACAGCACCTATCTGTGTTGAATAATCGGGAATGCAGAAATTACCGAGTCCCGTAAGTGCAACGATTATAAGAACCACGGAGCTTACAAGGTTTGCGGATACTGCCGCCTGTCCGAGTATCAGACCGCCTATTATACCGACTGCCTGGCTTATTCCGCCTGCAACTCTTAATCCTGCTTCTCTTATGAGCTGAAACACAAGCAAAAGGAATATCATTTCAAGCCCCATCGGTGCAAAGACCATTACTCGCGAAGTTATAAGTGTTGCCAGCATTTCCGTGGATAACAAACCCTGATGAAATGTGGAAAGTGCCAAAATTATGCCCGGTGTAACGATTGAAAGCACCGCTCCGACAAAGCGAATCATTCTTATAACACTCCCTTGAGGTCTCCGCAGATAAATATCCTCTGCACTTGTCATAAGTGTTGTAAGCGTGGTGGGCATTATATTTGCAAACGGACTTCCGTCAAGAAGCAGGGCAACATGTCCCTGCATAATACTTGCCGCCACCCTATCCGGGCGTTCGGTTGAGAGAATTTGAGGAAATGCACAAAGAGATCTTTTTTCGGTAAGCTGTTCAAGCATTCCTTCGGATATAATCATCCTTGTTTCCACCTGTGCAAGGGAGCGTTTCACTTCTTCAACAAGAGTTATGTTTGCAACGCCCTCACGGTATGCTATCGCCAAATTCAGTGAATTATCGCCTCCGCTGTTTCTGAATTCACAAATGAAATCATCGGTTCTTATTATTCGCCTTAAAAGAGTAATGTTTGTTCTTAAATTCTCGGTAAACCCCTCGTGCGGTCCACGTACTACTTTTTCATTCTGCGGAGCAGTTATTGCACGTTTTTCATAGCCCCTTGTGTCCATAACAACGGCTGCTTTGCATCCGTTTATGAACACGGCACATTTTCCGTCCAAAAGCCCTTTTTTTATTCGTGACCATTTTTCTTCTTTTTCCGTTTCACCTAAAGTAAAAACATTTTTCATGCAAAAGTCGGTTATGTCTTCCGCTTCGGATAAACGCTCACCGATTTTTGTGTTTTGCATCGCATCTCGGAGTATAAACTCGTTAACGGACTTATTATCCGCCATACCGTTTACAAACACCGCCAACGCATTCTTTTCGCCGCCTATCATAAAGTGCCGCATTATGATATCGGTGTTTATATCCGTATGAAATTCTTTTTTCAGTCTTTCCTTAATACCGCCAATTGTATCGGGTAAGTTCTCATCAATATTTTTCTTCTTTTTCGGTCTCACATCATGAAATGTACCGAAAAAAGACGGCTCGCCTTTTTCGGTCTCCAACAATTCAAACTCCTTTGACGCAATGTCAAATTCAAATAAACTTTTAATACTCATGCTGTTATGATTAGCAAAAAGAATTTTATTATACTGATTATGTCATCAAAAAAGGCACCGTTAGGTGCCTGTCACCGTATCTGTTTTTACTTTACGCTATATATTCATCTTTTTTCTGCGGCATTGTTTCAAGCTCTTTGCGTTTTTTGTCATAGCCCGGTCGGTTAAGCAGTGCATATGTTGCCTTCTTGCCTTCTTCCACGCCGGGTTGGTCAAATGCATTTATGTTTAAAAGCTCGCCTGCAAAAGCCGTTTGCAATTCAAGCATACACAAAAACTGACCTACAGTAAACGGATTTATCTCGTTGAAGATTATATTTTTGCTCATTCGCTTACTTTGCAAAAGTGCATATTCCGTTGAGAAACGCTCGTAATTTATAAGCTCGTTAAAAGTATGCCCCGACAGGAAGTTAACATCCTGCAGTTCATCAAACATCTCAAGGCGTGGTATCTCCACCACGTTTCTGTAATTATTTACGGTAAGGAATGTAACGACCTTATCATTGGGACCTTCCGTATAAAGCTGTATCTGCGAATGCTGATCCGTAACGCCGAGAGCTTTCACGGGCGTTTGACCGACAAAGACTTCTTTCCCGTCATTATCGTAACGCTTGCCGAGGGATTCTGCCCAAAGCTGTGCATACCAGTCCGCCATATACTTTAATGCATCGGAATACGGCAATAAGACGCTTATGTTCTTTCCTTTTTTCATAGCGATAACTTCGAGTACGGCAGATATATATGCAGGATTCTTGAATACATTATCCGTATTATCGCATATTTCGTCCATAAAAGCCGCACCTGCCAAAAGCTCTTCGATATCTATTCCGCACACCTTTGCCGCCAAAAGTCCTACGGGGCAAAGCTCGCTGAATCTTCCGCCAACGCCATCGGGTACAAAGAATGTTTTAAGCCCGTACTGCTTTGATATTTTTCTTAAGCTTCCCACATTCTCGTCCGTTGTAGCTATTACGTGCTTTGTCCAATCATCGCCCACCGCTTTTTGCAGCATATCGAAAACAAGAAGCATTTGTGCAACGGTTTCGGAAGTATTGCCCGACTTGGTTATTACATTGAAAACTGTCTTTTTTACGTCTATTACATCAAAAAGAGCCGCTATTCTTTCAGGGTCCACATTATCTTCGACATACAATTTCGGGCCGTTGCGTTTTTCGTCCGAAAGCTCATTATAACGGCTGTGCGACAAAGCCTGATGCACCGCAATGGGACCGAGTGCACTTCCGCCTATTCCCAAAACAACAAACGCTTCAAAGTTTTCACGCACAAATTCCGCCGTTTTATTTATTTCGGCAACAACTTCGCCCTGCATTTTAGGCAAATCACGCCAACGCATATTTGCACGTTTGCTTTTCATGTTCAGAGCCGCACAGGCTATTTCTTTTTCCATGTCGGTTATATCCGAAACTTTTATTCCGTCTTCGCCTGCAAATTCGTGCATCATGCAGTTAAAATCCACACGCAGACGCATCGATTCTTTCCAAGCTTTGTCTTCATAACGGTTCATGAACTTTCCTCCAAAAAACGCTGAATTATACTATTCCCGAATTTTATATATTATTGTACCACAAATAGTATTATTTCTCTCATAATCTTTTTTAATTATATGTAAATATTAGTTATAAATACAGGAGGTGTGAGTATGTATTCTCTCAAAAAATTCATTTTACCCATCATTTTGTTCATTTGTGCCGTCATAATAATACTTGCTGCGTTCTTACTTTCTCAAAAACACGGCAGTTTTACGGTAAGCGTCGTTGATGCTTACACAAATATGCCATTAAATAATGCGTTGATAATAATAGCCGAAAGCGATTCTTCTTTCACAACCGACAAAAACGGTAAAGCCTTTTGTTCAAACATAAGATTCGACAATGATTCTCAATTTAAAGAACTGCAAAAATCCAACAGCGGTACGGTAACAATATTGTGCTATAAAGACGGATATATGGATTTTGTACTTTTCAATGCCGCCGTATCCGATGTTGGCGTAGGCGAAAAAACACTTTATATGTTCCCTTTCGGCAGTGAAAACGAACGCAGTTTCATCGCCATGAACGAAACTCCCGATGATGAGTTTGCAAAAAAGCTTCTTGAAAAATATTCTTCAAAATATTTGAGTATAAATACGGATTAAGCAACTCATACTACGCTCATGAAGATAACAGTTTTAGGCAAATACAGTCCTTTTCCCGCACCCGGCGGTTGCTGCTTAGGTTACTTGGTTGAAAGTGAAAACGTATCATTTGTGATCGATATGGGAAGCGGAACGCTCGGACGACTTTTAAAGCTTCGCCCCAAGCTTGACATTGACGCACTTATACTTACAAATTTAAAGAGCGACCATGCAAGCGATGCACTCGTGCTTCGTTATGCACTGATGCACCTAAATTCAAGCTCCGCTAATACACCGTTGCCGCTTACCACACTCTTACCGTCCACTCCCGAAGCACAGTTTCGAGAACTTTCAAGTTCGGGTGTGTTCGATATGCTCAAGCTTGAAGACGCAATGCGTATAAGATTTAAGGATATGACTGTCACGTTCCATCTCATGATGCAGCAAACGCCGTCATATGCAGTGACAATAGAGAAAAACGGCAGTAAGCTTGTATACACAAGCGATAGCGGTGCAAGCGAAAAGCTTGAAGAAATCTGCAAAAATGCAGACCTGCTTCTTGCCGATACCTGTCTTGTGCACTGCGAAAAAAACAGCGATATGCTCTCACATATGACACCCATGCAGGCGGCTACAATAGCACTTAACGCAAACGTCAAACAACTCATCTGCACCAATATTTTCGGCACAGTGAACAACGATGAGCAGATTTTGAAAGAAGTAACCGGGATATCCCCTGCGGCAACCGTCGCACAGGAAATGCACACGTATACATTTTAAGAATTGATTACAAACAAAAATGAACCGAGGAATATTCTTCGGTTCATCTTTCTCTTTTAATTAATACTTACGTTTTCTTGCTGCCTCAGCCTTCTTTTTACGCTTGATGCTG
>JAZNWT010000022.1:0-3476 GCA_045593465.1 Clostridia bacterium | reverse complement strand
AGCAGTGTTGCCAATGTGACGGCACCCTGACCGCCATAGCCGTGTATTCTTACTTCAATCATTTATTAGCCTCTTTTTTTTGCGAAAAATGCGTTCTTATATTGTAATATCATTTTTTGCGATATGTCAACAGGAATATCGTTCAAACTCCGCTGTGAAAGTCATGATTCGTAAAATTTCACACCGCTTTTATCAAGCATTTCGGCAAATTCTTCCATGCTTTGAGAGGCATACTCAAAAGTCTCGATATTTTCCACTGCATACACCGTATTTTGAACAACTCTTATCGAGAGATAGAGCGGTTCTTTTTCATATGCCATATTATCATAGCACCACATGAGCATATTTAATTCATCATCGAAAGTAAGTCTTAAACGCTTTGATATCATATGCCCGGCATCGCCGCCGAAGCTGTACTTTTCGATGCAATCGTATCCGCCGTATTCGCTTTGAGCCGTTTCGGTAACTATATACTCGTCCGAATCGTACGGGAAGAATGCTTTATCTGCTTTTTCTTTGTCCATACCGATTACAGAGCCGTACTTTGCCGAGTTATCGGGGAGCTTGTCGGAGTCTGCCTCCACGTCATAAAGCGTTATGTCAAGCCGCACCGTATACTCAAAGCCGTTTGTATTCACAGAGCCGCTTTCAAACAAATACGCCGCAACATACGCATAATCCGGATCATCAATACAGGTTTTTATAACTCCGCCCGTTGTGACTGAGCCTGCTTGATTTGCAAGCAACATATCCGCCGCCGCTCTGTCTGAATTTACTATATCGAAATGATACGAGGAATCAAACACGAGCGAAGATATGTATTTCCAATACTGATGCGGCGTCATGCCGGCATAGTATATACTCCACACGGAGCCGTATGTTTCATCACTTTCAGCCTCACCGTATGCGTCACGGAAAACCCGAGCTATACCGTCGGGAAACAGCTCGCTCATGATATCTTCGGGATTCATTGTTTCTTTTACGGTTCCGTCGGTAGGTCTTGCTGTCAAAACAGGCTCGAAAGTGTTACCGCCCTGACCGTTTTCAAAAAACGAACAGCCAAAGAAGCTCAAAAGAATTGCACATATACAGAACAAAACAATTACTTTTTTCATAAATATCACCCGATAGACGTTTTCCTGATTATACACGCACAAAAAAAGAAGCGTCAAGCACATATATTGCCACGCTTCAAGCTCTTTTTTATCCGTTACTTTTTTGCTACTTCTTTGTTTTGGGAGTAAATATCACCGCACACAGATAGCCAAACAGTATTGCCGCCGCAATTCCTGCGGCAGTTGATGTTATTCCGCCGGTAAAAGCACCTATTATGCCGTTTTCCATCGCACCCTCGATTGCACCCTTTGCAAGCGAGTAGCCAAAGCCCGTAAGCGGCACTGTTGCTCCTGCACCCGCAAACTCGGCAAAGGGCTGATATATATTCAATGCGGTCAATATAGCACCCAATGTAACAAACAGCACGAGTATTCTTGAAGATGTAAGCCGTGTTAAGCTTATCAAAAGCTGTCCTGTAACGCAGATAAGACCGCCGCTTATAAATACTATTATGTAATCCGTTAAACCGCTCATGCCTTTCCCCTTTCCAAAATTACGCCGTGTGCTATGCCGGGTATCGTTTCGCCCTGCATGGAAGCCGTGGGGCTTACAAGTGCCCCCGTTGCCATAAAGAATGCTCTTTCAAAATCGCCTGCGTGCATACGCTTTAAAAGATACGCATTCAACACGGCACCGCTGCAGCCGCAGCCGCTTCCTCCACAGTCCACGTTTTGACTTTTGTCGAATATTATATTTCCGCAATCAAGGTAATTATCACCAAGGTCAATACCCTTTTCCATGCACATTTCACGGAATATATTGCCTCCGAATTCGCCCAAATCACCCGTCACGATGAGGTCATAGTATGAAATATCCCTTTCGGTATCCAAAAGATGATTAACAAGCGTATCCGCCGCCGCAGGTGCCATTGCCGCACCCATGTTGTTTGCATCGCTTATACCCATATCGACAACTCTGCCGATGGTGCCGCCTGTTACAAATATATTGTCCATAATCTTTTCGCCCTGATACGAATTGCTTGCAAGCACACTGCATCCAACCCCCGTAACGGTACGCTGTGCAGTGGGAGGCGTTTGACCGCCCAATTCAAGCGGCATACGGTATTGACGCTCCGCCGTTGAAAAATGGCTCGATGCAACACAAGCCGTTATATCAAAATAGCCGCCGTCGGTGAGCATACTGCCCAAAAGCAGTGATTCCGCCATTGTGGAGCACGCACCGTACAAGCCCAAAAACGGAGCTTTAAGCTCACGTGCGGCAAACGATGCCGTTATTATCTGGTCAAGCAGATCTCCGCCCAAAAGGCAGTCCATTTGTGCTGCTTCCAAATCCACCTTTTCAAACGCAAGCCTCACCGTTTCCTCGAACATTTTACGTTCTGCCTTTTCCCACGATTTTTCGCCCCATGTATCATCGGTGAGTATCACATCGAAAAACTTGCCCAGAGGGCCTTTTCCCTCAACATCACCCACTATTGCCGCACTGCTTATTATCTTCGGAGGTGCTTCAAACACTACCGTCTGTCTTCCGAGTTTTTTCTGTGCCATATACTTATTCTGCCTCCTTATGCAAACAAACAGGTTAAAAGTCCTATAACTACCGAAACCGAAATACCGTATACAAGCACGGGACCTGCCACGGTGAACAGCTTTGAGCCAACGCCCATTACAAGCCCCTCACGCTTGAATTCCATGGCAGGCGAAACTATCGAGTTTGAAAATCCCGTTATGGGAACAATCGAGCCTGCACCTGCCCACGAGCCTATTTTGTCGTACACACCTATTCCTGTCAAAAATGCACCCAGGAAAATAAGTACGATTGAAGTAAAAGCAGACTTATCATCCTCGCCAAGCTTCAACACAGCAGTAGCCAAATCACCTATTGCCTGCCCTATACAGCAGATTATTCCGCCTGCAACAAACGCCCTGACGCATTGAAAAAACGTCTTGCTCTTGGGTGCTGTTTCCTTTACTCTTTCGTTGTATTCCATCTGTTCACGGTTGAGCTTTGCACTCATGCTTCATCCACATCCTTTATTCTTTTTTGGTCGTTATACTGTTTAAACCTAACCTCTTTATTCGGTGCAGTCATGTTTCCTGCATCGCCGCATTCACACGGTTTTCTTATGCGTACATAATCATTCACCGTCAAATTATGCTCCTCTCACTGTTTGTCGGTATCTCATTACTCACAAAAACCGCATCCGTCACGCTCTTTTCTTTGTCCGATGCAAGCAAAAAATACAGAGCAAGCCCAAGTAATGTAAACGTGCCTGCCAATATGATCAATGTCAGTTTTGCTTTTTTGCTCATAAAAATACCTCGGCAATATTTTGCCAAGGCAGTTTAAATAATATGTATTTGATTTTAAAATGTTTTTGATGCTAAAGTGACTTTCAA
>JAZNWT010000021.1:0-3048 GCA_045593465.1 Clostridia bacterium | reverse complement strand
ATAGCTTTCATTTGTGCAGATGCGGACAAATTTAATGCGGATTTCATAACCGACTTAAAGAAAAAATGCAGTAAAAAGCTTCAAAGCTGTGCAATACCCGTCGAATTTATCTTAATAGACGAACTTCCGTTGACTGCGGCAGGCAAAGTTGATTACCGTGCTTTGGAAGATAGGTTTGAGCAATAATACTTTTAACAGTTAAAATTTATGTATCTATTTCTATATAATAAAGACTGTTCATGTCGGTATCGTAAATTCCGAGCGTTATATTTATTGAGCCGCGATTAAGCACATCTTGATAATTTTTCGAGTCGATACTTTGAGAGTGTCGGTCGATAAAGCAATAATAGCCGTTTTGAACACTCGGTAAGGTTACTGAATCCTCAAAAAGTCCGCTTGTGCGTGATAAAAGCGTTTTCAAAGTATTTGGCAAGGGCAGTGCATTCCATTCATCACTGTTTTTAATGCTATTTAAACAGTTATCGTTTGAAAATGTGAGCTTTATAAATGTTGTACCGTCACCGTGAAAACCGCCATGGTTATCACTTTCAACAACCGGTTTTCCGTTATGTGCGTTTATGCCCAAATCGTCCGAAATACAGCTTTGGGTGCTTTTGAATAAACAGCCTGTCAAGCTCAACAGAAGCACAACGGTTGTTAAACAAAAAATGAATTTCTTAAAAGACATATCATTCTGCCTTTCTGTACTCTAAAATATCGCCCACCTGACAGTCAAGGGCTTCGCAAAGCTTTATAAGTGTTGATATCTTTATCGCTTTAGCCTTGCCGTTTTTTAATATCGACATATTGGCAAGCGTTATTCCCACTCGCTCCGCAAGCTCGGTGACGCTCATTTTTCTTTTTGCAAGCATTACATCAATATTGAAAATGATATCGCCTTCCATGTTTGCCCCTCCTATATGGTCAAATCGTTTTCGTCCTGCAAAACAGCCGCTTTCTTTACAAGATGAGACATTACTGCGGCGGCTATGGCAACGGCAACACCCAAAAATTCAACAAGCAGAGAAAGTATTACTACTCCCGGATGATTCATGTTCAAAAGTAAAAGCACAAGATTGCCTATAAAGAAATATGCCGCATCACCTGCTGCCAAGCCGGATATCCATTTAAAAAGAGTAGCATTCTTCATGCAAAACGCTTTGTTTTTGCCGATGTTTACTGCAATTTTCCAACCGCAAAACAGCACAGCATAGCAAGGAATTGCCGATATCCAAACAAAACCCAACCACGGGTAAAGCATATAAAACAGTTCATCATGTGCCATTACTGCCATAAAACCAAGCATGGGCACGATTTTGCCGTATATAATAAGACCGCATACGCCGATACCGATGATAATACCCTTGAGCCAATTCGAAAGAGTTTTTTGTTCCATTGAAAAATTCCTCCTTACTTAATGCTTGCATAATAACACACAATTATCTGCAAGTCAACAACAATTTATCGTAAAACGATAAATTGTTGAGCGTGTTAAAGACAAAGAATCAGAACGCCTCTGTCATGGCTTCGCCATGCCACCTCCCCTGTGTATAGGAAAAAACAGTAGAAAACAGCAGTTCGCACAACAAGGTACGAACTGCTGTTTTCTGTTACAATAGGTTAGACGCTACTGCACCATTCCTATATGTTTATTTAGTTTGCATATTGCAAATTAGGCGACGAAGTTATTGTATTGTTAACTATCAATTCTCCGTTCTTTATAGCGAATACATTCCAGTAATCCGCACCGCCTAAATCAGTAGGAACATTAAATTCGGCAATTAAAGTGTTCCCTTGCTCGATAGTTATTTTTGCTCCTGAATTTCCTACCGTTCCACTTCCCGCATACTTATAGATGTAATAATAGTACGGTGTTTCGTTTGTAGTATTTAAGGTAATATGCTCGGGACCGTAACTGGTTGTATCATCATAATCCAAGTTACATACCTCTATATCACCGTCATACTGTGATTTATGAGAATAATACACATGGAACGTTGAACCGCTTGAAAGTGTTCCTACTACGTGGGAGTCCAAATCACTCGGATTTGTTCCCCACGTTAATGTAATCAAATAACTATCTCCGCTAATCAGAGGCGTAATTGATCCATTCTGATTTCCGGTTGTGCCATCTTGTACAACAATGTTAAACGAAGATGACGTGTAGCCGTCTTTCGTTGCAATTACAGTATAGTTTCCAAGAGGCAATTCAACGGAATAATTACCGCTTGCATCTGTAATAGCTGTTTGGACAGTCTCACTTGCTTCGTCGGTATTATTCCAATCCTTCTTTACCGTCAAAGTAACATTAGCTGCTCCGGCTCCGGTCAACGAATTAACAACTTTTCCTTTTGCAATGCCCGTCTCAGTCTCAGAGCCTTCAATCAGCAAGAAAGTTTCCATATATACCTTTTCACCTGCAACAACAGTTGCATATGCTTTGAATTCCATATAACCCTCTGAAGAAATTTTTACCAAGTATCTGCCGTCAGGCAAATTGATAGTATAGTTTCCTGTAGAATCAGAGGTTCTTGATATATAAAGAGCCCCGTCCTTGTATACTTTTACACTTGCATTTGGAATTGCTGTAATACGGTCAGCTGCTTTACAAATCTTGCCTGATAAAATGCCTCGCTTTGCAATTTCTTCATTAACACGCTTAGCATATTCTTGTGCACCACGTTCATTTGGATGGTATGAAGATGCACTAACTTGCGTAAGCACAGCATCACCCTTAATTAAGTATACGCCTGCCTTCGAGTTTATTAAGTCCTCCTTTTCAAATGTATAATCTAAACTTTTAATCCATGATTCCGGTTTAGCGGCAGCTTCATGTCCTTTAAAACATTCCTCAACATCCACAAAGATAATATTCATTCCGCTATTTTCTTTTCTCTTAACCAATGCTTCTATTTCGTCATTAAAAGTGGTTATTGCTGCATTAACCCTTTCCGCCTCCCATCTATTGACTGCATTTCCCTCCTTGTTAAGCAAATGAGGGTAGCCGGCAACTACAATTAAGTCGGAGGCCAAGCGGTCTTAGGAAGA
>JAZNWT010000020.1:0-5015 GCA_045593465.1 Clostridia bacterium | reverse complement strand
CTCCTTCCGGCTGTTCTTCTCCTTCCGGTTGCTCTTCACTCTCCGGTTGCTCTTCGCCTTCCGGCTGCTCTTCTCCCTCCGGTTGCTCTTCTCCCTCCGGTTGCTCTTCTCCTTCCGGTTGCTCTTCACTTTCCAGTTGTTCTTCACCATTCGGTCGCTCTTCACTTTCCGATTGTTCTTCGCCCTCAATCTCATTTTGAGCTTGATTTTGATTTGAACTATCACTGTACCCTTCATTATCTCTACCTCCTGAATCACTATGAGGTAAATTATTACCACGTACCTGTGATAGCGGTTCTTCATCCAATATATTATTATTTTTGAAGTTATTAGCGTTTGGAATAAAATATTGCTTACCACCACCCTCTCCATACCATGGATTCTCTGTAGCATAGCCTTCCGCTGCTTTTATTCCATCAGGATTATTCACAATATATTCAGATAATGTATTTTTCAGATTCCCATCATCTTTTATTTGCAGCCTATCTTTCAAAGCATCCAAGTCTACTTCACCGGTTATCGAATTGCGACAAGAATCAACTGTTTTCTCGTCAGTAAAATAAAGGCTTTTAGTTCCGTCCGGTCCACTAAGTTGGTATAACTTGCTCCCATTTTCAATTGTGGTGGTAGCCCATCCATCGGGGTAAAAAGTTCCCTCAGTGTCTTCCTGATCTACAAACGGACTGTGATATTTCGCATCATCATGACTTACTTTGTTTACGTTGCTATCTCTAACCCAAGACAAGAAATCAGTATCTATAGTATTTTCATCTAGATATGCAATGTTATCATTACTTGTTTCTTCAAGTCCTTTTTTGTTCTTAGGCTCGAAATCAGCATCATCCCGCCTTGCATCATCTTCTCCGCGAGTGCGTTCTCTTCCACCGGTAGGTCGAGGAGGTGACATTGAAATGATTGGCCGTTGATTTGCTTTTACTTTTTCTTCCGGAGAAAGATCCCATGACTTCATCGTTGGGGGCTCTTCAAGGATTTGATTCCGTGGTTGAACGCTTACTTCGTTATCCACATTAACCGAACTATTAGTATTCTTATTGAAAATATTATTTAAAAAATTTTTTATTCCCATGATATTCTCCCGATAAACACAAAAGCTTCCGAACATATCCCCGGAAGCTTTTGTAAATTTAAGGCATTATGCCTTCCATTTTTCTATGCCATAATCACCAAACTTCTGTATATCATTTATCATTGCGTTTATTTCTCGTATGCAACGTTCTGAATCATCTGTGGGGATAATTTCTGTATATCCCGTATAATCATCATCTTTCGCAAGACTATTGAGAGCAGCTTTTTTTCGTTTGATATTTATTCCCGCGTCACCTGCCCTTGCCTTAATACACAAAACCAAATTTGGCTTTATCGCATGTACAAATAAAGTAAACAATGCCATAATTAACACTACAAAACACAAAACCATCAAAAAGCCACCAAAGAAACCACTTGCATCATCAACGTATACTCCTCGCAACACTAAAGTTCTACCTACCGATTGCAAAGGTAACCAAGCACCACCTAAACACAATAATTTCGTTATCCATCTGTTTTTAACCATAAAGAACGGAACACAACATGCACCACTGGCCAATAATGTCACTATAACTGCACCTACAACACCCTCACCATATGACAGTTCAGAAAACATAGCGTTTATTAGTGCGTTAACAATAACACCACCTAATATAAAAACGATAATTCCCGAAAGCAGATCCCACATGTTAAAAACATACTCTCGTCTTGCTTCAAGACCGGTAACCTCATCTATGGCAAGTTCTTGCTGTAAAGTAGTACGTCCTGCCAAGCAACGACCAGGAGCTCTAAAAATTATTCTTTTGTTTGTGACTTGCAATTTACCTATTGCTTTTGTGTAAGGGATACCTAAAATACGATTTCTTAAAGTAGCGACAGTATATTGCTTTACAGGTATTTCTCCTTCATTAGATTTTATGCAATCAGGAGTATTTAATTTGTTGCTTTCAAAAGCATCTCCCTTATTTAATTCAGGATTACCAATTCCCATACGATTCTTCATTGATTCCAAAACGGTACCGGCAGAACCAAGATTTATTCCCGATGTACCTCTTGTACAACTGCAAACTTCACCTTCCAACAAGGGTTTACCGCAACCCGGACAAAATTTAGCCATTTCTTTCTCCTCCTCAGAATAATCGAACAATTCCGCCAACATTTAACAGAATTTTATGTTTATAGGAACTATTCTTCCTATAAATATACAGTTTAACATCTTATTTGTCAAGCATAATAGGAATTATGATTCCTATATAAGGCGTATAAGGAGGAAGAATAATGCTTATTAAAAATCTCTTGGAAATCGGCGAAGCATTATATGTTATAAGAAAAAGCCGAGCTGTCCGACAGAACTTATGCCGATATTGAGCGTGGATCCGTTAATATGCGAATAGAAACTCTTTTGAAGATATGCGATGCTTTAAACATTACTCCCGACGAGATTTTGACAAAGGATGATACCACCGATTTTCAAAGCACCGATATTTTAAACAGTTTGTCCGACTGCACCGCCAAAGAACAAAAGACCGCTTTACAATTATTGTCTGTATATTTAAAATCTTTAGATTAGTACCATCGGTATATTTAAATGATATATGGCGTAAGTATATGAATGTAAACGCTCCGAAAACGGAGCTTTTTGTTATTATAGCCGCACAGAATCGTCTCGGTGTTACCCCTAATTGCTTGCTTTTAGCATTTTAGAATATTATACTGAGATTATAATAGAACCCACAATAAAGGAGTGCTTCTATGGCATTACATATAATGGATGAGGTAAACCGTTGCTTGCAATGCAAAAATCCGTAACACAAGGGGGCGGTTCTGTGTGTTGACAGAAAAGAGTCGATTGTAACACAAGAATCTATCACAGAACCGCCTTTGTATCGTTTCTTGCCCTGTGTTGTTGTGGGGTTTAAGGGGCAACGCCCCTTAATTTTATTCCATATACTCACGGGCTTTTTTTACAAGCCACACAAAAGGAGAATCAAGATCCATTCTTTCGGGGTGTGTCTGCAAGCCCAAAATTCTTCCGCTTTCGTGTTCGATTGCTTCAACAATACCTTCTTTTGAACGTGCGGTTATTTTAACGTGTTCACCGACCGTTTTGACTGCCTGATGATGCGTGCTCCATATCTCGCATTCTTTTCCGAATAACTCCCTTGCAAGAGTCCCTTCATCTGTGTATACGGTGTGATATCCTTTTTCCTTACCACGCATATGTTCTTCACTGAAGCCCGCTTCTTTAATGTCACGGTAAAGCGTGCCGCCAAGCATTACGTTTACAAGCTGATGCCCCCTGCATATGCCGAGCATCGGTATTCCCTTTTCGTATGCCTGCTTGAAAATTCTGCTCTCAAACTCGTCCCTGCCGCCGCTGCCTGCATCTATAAGCTCGGACGGCTCATAACCTGCCAATTCGGGTGTTAAATCATCGCCGCCCGAAAAGATTATGCCGTCAAGTATAGAAACATCATTAAAATACGGAGGAAGAATTACGGGTATTCCGCCCTGCTCGGCTACTTTTCGTGTGTACGCAGCGTACAAAGTATATGTGAAACCGTCAAATGACGGCGTTATGCCTATTAAAGGTTTCTTTAATGTTGTCATATATAATCCCTCGCTACTTTTAAAAGTATCTCCTTTTTATTGTCGTTAGGTCTTATCGCACAGTGCAAAAACAAAGCTTTCTTTATCTCTCCCACCTTCTTTGACGGCGGAAGCTGAAAATGTTCCATTATATCCGCACCCGTACAGTTTATATCCTTTTCATCAAAGGATACACCCTCGCGTATCATTTTATCTATTATCTTTTTCCACTTTAAAGCGGTATCGACCTCGCCCGTGATTATTCCCGAGCCGTGTACATCGGCTTCCCTTATATCTACGAGTGCAAGCGAGTTTTCAAGCCCCAACTGCACAAACTTCATTCTCAGCGTCTTTTCCTTTGCCGTACCCATTAAATCATACATATGATTGCGTACCAAAATACATACCTTTTCCGTAAATAAGGTTGAACATTTAAGCCTTAAAAGTATTTGGCGTGCTATTTTTTCGCCCTCTTTGTCGTGCCCGTAAAACTTGCCCGTTTTATTGAATATTACAGGCTTTCCCACATCGTGCAAAAGCGACGCCATACGCATTACTTCATCTGCCTTTGAGCATGCTGCCGTGTGAAGCATATGGTCAAGCACATCATATTTGTGATATTCTTTTCTTTGCTTTATTTCACGTCCCAAAGTCAATTCGGGCAGTATTATATCAAGTACTCCTATATCCTTTAAAAGCTCAAGCCCGAAAAGCACACTGTTTTCATGCCTTTTTTGATTGTACTTTACATCGCTCATGAGTATTTTCATAAGCTCATCACGTATACGCTCCCAGGATATATCACAAAGCCTGTCTACATTTTTCTTTGCACTCTCCAAGGTTGACTTTTCCACATCAAACCCCAGCTGAGATGCAAAACGAACAAGCCTTAAAATTCTCAATCCATCGTCTTGAAGTATTATATCGGGATTTTCGCTCGTTGCCCTTATAAGCTTATTTTGAATGTCGGATAAACCGCCCGTGGGATCAACGATTTTTTCGTTTTCTATATCGTAATATATCGCATTTACGGTAAAATCACGCCTGAACGCATCTTCTTCGAGGCTTTGTGAAAAAGATACGCCCATTGGCTTGTGTGTGCCGCCCTCGGAGTATGTATCACTCCTGAAAGTGGTATGTTCGGTTGAAAAATCACCTATCTGTATTTCAACAGTACCGAACTTTACACCCTTTTCAAAAAATTTTATACCGTTTTTACGGCAAAGTGCCATGACTTCACTTGGAAGCATGGCACTTGTTGTATCAATATCGCTTATGGGCAATGAAAGAAGAGTATTTCTTACCATACCGCCCACGGCAAAGAGTTTTTTGCCCTCTGCCGCAAACAGTTTACTTAAATATTCAAGTTCATTCTGTAC
>JAZNWT010000019.1:0-4214 GCA_045593465.1 Clostridia bacterium | reverse complement strand
CCCTTACCGTTTCTGCCCTGAACATCATATTCAAAAGCAAAGCTCCTCTTTGCATAGCCTCTGTCCGTTATTGTGAGTATCTCGCCCTCGTCACCCATTTGGTCGAAGAATACAACCTCATCGCCTGCATCAAGCTTCATACACTTAACACCCGAGCTTACTCTTCCCATCTTGGGTATCGTGCTTGTTTCAAACCTTATACTCATACCGCCTCTTGAAATGAGCATTACCGTCGGATTTTCCGGGGATATGAACTGCAATCCTATAAGCGAATCCTTTTCTTTAAGCGTTATTGCCGCAAAGCGTTTTGTTCTTAATACATATTCCTTACCGTCGGTTCGCTTGATATTGCCCTTCTTGGTAAAGAACAAAACTTCTTCTTTTTCGATCCTTTCTTCTTCAATGCAGGCAATAACTTCTTCGTCGTTATCTATCGTGGTTATTGTGTTCAAGTTAACAGACTTTGCGTTGCTCTTTGTTTCCAAAAGCTCCTCCGCCACAACGGTGAAGCAGTTGCCCTTTGAGGTGAAGAAACAAAGTTTTTTATCGCTTGTCGTGTTAATCACACTTACTGCCGTTTCGCCCTCTGAAAGCTCTGAATTGTATGCTTTTTTAAGCTGTTTTCTTATGCGGTTATTGTTTATCAAGGTTATTACAACATCTTCTACTACCTTAAATTCAGCAGCATCTACAACTATTTCGGCATTCTCTTTCAAAAGAAAAGTCTTTCGTTTTTCGGAATACTTTTCTTTTATCTCACAGAGTTCCTGCTTTATTACACCGAAAAGCTTTTCCTTGCTGTCAAGTATCGACTGAAGCTCTTTTATGAGCTTTTTGACCTCTTTATATTCTTTCTGTATGGCTTCAAGCTCTAAATTGGTGAGCCTTTGCAATCTCAAATCGAGTATCGCCTGTGCCTGAATCTGTGTAAGCGTGAAACGCTCCATAAGTCCGTCACGAGCAATCTTGGGAGTTTTCGATGCACGAATAAGTGCTATAACTTCGTCTATATTGAGTATTGCAACCATCAAGCCTGCCAATATATGCTCACGCTTTTTTGCCGCCTCAAGGTCGAATTGCGTGCGTCTTGTGACCACATCCTCCTGATGGCTGATATAGTACGAAAGCATCTGCTTCAAACTAAGCTGTTGGGGCTTGCCGTCTGCTATTGCAACCATGTTTACTCCGAATGTTGTCTGCAAATCGGAATACTTGAAAAGATACTGCAATATCTTTTCGGGATCATGATCTTTCTTTATTTCAATAACGGCACGGTTGCCCATTCTGTCGGACTCGTCACGGATATCGCTTATGCCTGCAAACATCGCCTTTTTCTCCTGGCTGACCTTTAAAATATCCTCCAAAAGCTTTGCTTTGTTTACCTGATACGGTATCTCATTTATTACAATAAGGCTCTTCCCGTTTTTAAGCTTTTCTATCTCGGTCTTTGCACGCATCGTAATTTTAGCCCTGCCCGTTTCGTAGGCTGTGCGTATTTCGGATGAGTCCAATATATAACCGCCTGTCGGAAAATCGGGGCATGGCAAAACAGTCATAAGCTCGTCCAGGCTTACGTCCTCATTATCCATCTGCATGATGACGGCATCAATCGTTTCCGCCAAATTATGCGGAGGAATATTTGTTGCAAGACCTACAGCAATGCCGCTTGCACCGTTTACCAAAAGATTCGGGAATCTGCCCGGCAAAATGTCGGGCTCTTTTAATGTATCGTCAAAATTGAGCGTGAATTTTACTGTGTCTTTATCAAGGTCACGCAAAAGCTCCAAAGCAAGCGGAGTTATTCTCGCTTCGGTGTAACGCATAGCCGCCGCACTGTCACCGTCTATGCTTCCGAAGTTTCCGTGACCGTTTACAAGCGGTGCACGCATATTGAAATCCTGTGCCATGCGTACCATTGCATCGTAAACCGAGCTGTCACCGTGGGGGTGATATTTACCCAAGCAGTCACCGACGATTCTCGCACTTTTTCTGTGCGGCTTATCAGGCGAAAGCCCCAGCTCGCTCATTGTGTAAAGAATACGTCTTTGAACGGGTTTTAGACCGTCCTCAACCCTCGGAAGTGCTCTTTCGAGTATTACGTGCTCTGCATAAGGTATCATTGACGAATGCATTATTTCGTCCATCGACCTCGGTATTATCGTTTCGGTAAGCAATACCGGAGGTAAATCATCTCTTTTCTTTGCCATTATGCTTCGCCTCCTTCCTTAGTTACCTGCTTAAGCTTGCTTTCAAAATCGTCCGTCTTGTTGAAGTTGGCGTGTTCGCTTATATATTCCTTACGAGGTCCGACCTTGTCGCCCATGAGCACCGTAACAAGATGCTCAACCTCTGCCGCATCTTCAATTCCCACGCACACAAGTGAACGGTTTTCGGGGTTCATTGTGGTTTCCCAAAGCTGTTCGGGATTCATTTCACCCAAGCCCTTGTATCTTTGCAATGAATAGCCCTGTCCCATCTTTGAAGTTGCCTTTGCAAGCTCCGCATCGTCATATGCATATACGACCTTACTTCCCTTCTGCACCTTGTAAAGCGGCGGCAGACCGATATACACATGACCGTTTGTGATAAGCTCACGCATATAGCGGTAGAAGAATGTCAGCAAAATAGCTCTTATATGTGCACCGTCCTGATCGGCATCTGAAAGTATTATAATTTTGTTGTATTTAAGTGTGTCAAGAGTGAAATCCTCACCGATGCCCGTACCGAGTGCCGTTATAATCGAGCGGAATTCATCGTTTCCCAAAACGGCTTCAAGACGCTTTTTCTCAACATTAAGCGGCTTTCCGCGAAGCGGCAATATCGCCTGAAAACGCCTGTCCCTGCCTTGTTTTGCACTTCCGCCTGCACTGTCACCCTCAACTATGAAAAGCTCGTTCAATGCGGCATTCTTGCCCGTACAGCTTGACAGCTTGCCCACAAGCGGAGCATTTTCAAGCTTGCTCTTTTCACGTGCCATGTTCTTTGCCTTGCGTGTTGTTTCACGCACCTTTGCGGCTTTCACTGCCTTTTCGACCATTTTTGAAACAGTTTCCGCATTCTTCAAATCTTCAAGGAAAGGTATGAGCTTTTCCGTCACCGCATATTCAACCGCAGGACGTGCTTCCGTGTTGCCGAGCTTTGTTTTTGTCTGACCTTCAAACTGAACGGAACGCATTTTCAAGGATACAACCGCCGTTATACCCTCTCTGAAATCCTCGCCTGCAAGCGACGGGTCTTTATCTTTCAATACCTGTATTTTTCTGCAATAATCATTCATTACCTTGGTAAGTGCCGCCTTAAAGCCCGTTTCGTGCGTGCCGCCCTCACCCGTGGCAATGTTGTTTACATATGAGAATATGTTTTCTGTGTATCCGTCATTATGCTGGAATGCAACCTCAACCATGATCCCGTCCTTTGTTGCACTGAAGCATATGGGCTCATCATAAAGCGTCGTCTTTTCGGCATTCATGTATTTTATATAATCCGACAAGCCGCCACTAAAGCAATATTCCTTTGTTTTTTTGTTGCCCCATTCACGCTGATCTTCAAGCTTGAATGTAACACCCCTGTTTAAGTATGCAAGCTCTCTCAAACGCTTTGCAACCGTTTCGAAGTTCATATCAAGCGTTTCAAAAACACGCTTATCGGGCAAAAATGTAACCTTTGTGCCCTGCCTTCTTGTTCTGCCAGTTTCCGCAAGCGGAGCCATGGGACGGCCCGAAACTATCTTGCCGCCCTCCTCATAGCTTTCAAAACGCTGATTATAAATTTTTCCGCCCGTGCAGACTTCAACATCAACATATTCGGAAAGTGCATTAACAACCGAAGCACCGACGCCGTGCAAGCCGCCCGAATAACCGTAGGAATCGTTTCCGAACTTACCGCCTGCATGAAGCTGTGTAAATACGACCTCAACGCCGCTGACGCCGAGCTTTTCATGTATGCCCACGGGGATACCTCTGCCGTTATCCTCAACGGTTACGGACTTGTCGCGGTGCAAAATTACGGATACCTCGTCCGCATAACCGTTTGCCGCTTCGTCAACAGCATTGTCCACTATTTCATAAAGCATATGGTGAAGACCTCTTGTGCCCGTGCTTCCGATATACATACCGGGACGCATACGAACAGCCTCCAAGCCCTCCATTACTTTTATATCTCTTACCGAATACTCTTTTGACATTGTTGCTCCTAAAGTGAATACCATATTTAGT
>JAZNWT010000018.1:0-2437 GCA_045593465.1 Clostridia bacterium | reverse complement strand
CACCAAAAAGGCAGTCGAAGCACTTAAAGAAGAGCTTGAAAAGAACGGCTGTGAAAAGGTCGCAGTGAATGACCTTGCACGGTGTGACATGGCGGAAGCGGTTGAGGATGCGTTCCGCTACGGTAAAATCGTTCTTGCCACAACAACATATAACGGCGAGATATTCCCGTTCATGCGTGAGTTTATAAACCACCTCACGGAACGAGGCTTTAAAAATCGCACAGTCGGCATAATCGAAAACGGAAGCTGGGCACCCATTGCGGCAAAGACAATAAAAAAGATGCTCGAAAACAGCAAAGAACTTAGCTTCACAGACACAACGGTAACCATACATTCGGCTTTGAGTGAAGAAAACATGGAACAGATAAAAGCCTTGGCAAAAGAGCTTGAATAAATCAGAAAAGCGGCATTTCAAAAACGAAGTGCCGCTTTAAGTTTAAAATCATATCACCAATTTTCGGGCATAACCGCAAAAGCTGTGTCAAAATCTATTCTGAAATCGAAATCGGTTATTGTTGTGTCGGTGTTGACCTGTGCATACACGGTGGACTCTCCTTGGGGAAGCACCATTGCATACTGGCCGTTTTGGGATTGGAACATTGCAGATGCAACCTCAAGTCCGGTTTTATCAAAGAATGTTATCTTTAATCCCAATTTGAGCGGTGCCAAATAGCTGTTTTCTATTTTCATGTCAACAAAAGTATCATCGCACTGCTCGTAGACCTGTATATTAAAATATTTGATATACTGTTCGAAATGGTTTGCACCCTGAACGCTTTTTCCAAACAAATCTGTTGAACGGTCGATAACGGGAGCGGTGGGCACAATGGTTGGCTCAGCCGTTGCCTCCAAAGTGGGTATAACCGTTGGTGCAAGGGTTGAAGACGGGACAAGCTTTGAACGTGAGCCGACGCAGGAGCAAAGCAACAGTGACAGAATTGGCAGAAGCAGTATTGCCCCCCGTTTTATTAAAGTTGATTTAAACACCTTTACTCTCCCTTATAAGCTTCTGCTTGAGGTCATAGAGCTTGTCTGAAATATCTACCTTGTAAATGTGCGGATTCATAAGACGCTTGCTTTCTTCCCATATGGTTGCAAGGTCACGCTTTGCATATTCTGCACTCTCTGCAACTGTGGGCGGAGTATATACCTGCTTACCGCGAACGAAAAGGGGAACAAGCAGTTCGCGAACAGTGAAGCCGCATATCGTCATTGTCTTATATGTCTGCTCGGGGTGATAAAGTGTAAGCGGCTTTGAACCGTCGAACTCTTCATCTTCAAGTGCAATAAGGTCGGCAATCGCCATATTATCCTTATCGTAGAAGCGAAGCACCTTTTTAATGCCCGGATTTGTCATCTTAACGGTATTTTCGCTTAATTTTATCTTGGGTATCACTTTACCGTCCACAACCTCTGCGGCAAGCTTATAAACACCGCCGAGAGCGGGGCAGTCAACCGAAGTAATGAGTCTTGTACCAACACCCCAAACATCAATTTTTGCACCCTGTGCCTTAAGGTCCCATATAACAAGCTCGTCAAGGTCGCTTGATGCAAATATTCTTGCGTCCGTATGACCTGCATCGTCAAGCATTTTTCTTGCTTTCTTTGAAAGGTATGCAAGGTCGCCCGAGTCGAGTCTTATACCGACGGGTTTATGACCTTTGGCACGAAGCTCGTCAAATACCTTTATAGCGTTAGGTACGCCGCTTCTCAATGTGTCATATGTATCGACAAGAAGCATACAGGAATCGGGGAATACTTTTGCATATGCACGGAAAGCATCAAGCTCGGTGGGGAAGCTCATTACCCAACTGTGAGCGTGAGTGCCTGCTATGCCAACATTGAAAAGCTGACCTGTCATAACATTGCTTGTTGAAGAACAGCCGCCTATTATTGCGGCTCTTGCCCCGAGTATGCCTGCATCGGGGCCTTGAGCACGGCGAAGACCGAATTCAAGCACCTTATCATTCTGTGCCGCATAACAAACACGGCTTGCTTTTGTTGCAATAAGCGTTTGATGATTTACAAAATTCAAAAGTGCAGTTTCGATAAGCTGTGCTTCCATTATCGGGGCTTTAACTCTTATTAAAGGCTCATAGGGGAAAACAACCGTGCCTTCCTCCATGCCGTAAATATCGCCCGTGAATTTCAAATTCCTTAAAACTTCGAGAAATTCTTCGTCAAAAAGTGAGAGTGAACGTAAATATTCGATATCCTCATCAGTGAACTTCAGATTGTTTATGTAATCTATAACGGACTCGGTACCCGACATTACAGCGTATGCACTGTGCTCACGTGTGGAGCGGAAAAAGAGATCAAATACTGCCTCGTTTTTATGCATACCGTGCTTATAGTAGCCGTACATCATTGTTAACTGATAAAGATCAGTCATCATTGTAAGATTACGAATATTATTCATTTTTATTTTCCTCTTTAG
>JAZNWT010000017.1:0-3121 GCA_045593465.1 Clostridia bacterium | reverse complement strand
ACCAAAGCTTCGCCGCCTACACCGTAATGGCGGTTGAGCAGTCTGACTGCCAAACCTTCGGGATTGTCAATGTGACATTTGTCAATGCAGTCGAAAAACAGACAGTCATTGCCTACGCCCTGCATCTTCGTGAAAGGGAGCGTTGTTCTCACATGACGCATACGGTTAATGTCAACAAGCTCTGTATTTGTTAAGGAATAACGACTTCTGATTGAATCTGCAACCGCATTTGCCGTATCGATTGAAGTAAGACACGGTATGCTGTGTTCAACAGCTTTTCTTCGCATCTGAACACTTGCCCTTGTGGGTATTCTTCCCTTTGCAGATGTGGAAACAATGAAATTTACCTTTCTCTGTTCGATAAGAGTAAGTACATTCTCTTTTTCGTTATCCTGAATCTTATCTACTTCTATTACATTTATGCCTGCCTGTCTTATGCTTCTTGCCGTACCCGGCGTAGCATAAAGCGTGAAGCCCAATTCTTCAAAACGCTTTGCAGTATCAACAATTTCGTCTCTGTCTGTCTTACGTACAGTAAAGAGTATGCCGCCCTTTCTTTCAAGCTTATAGCCTGCGGCAACCAAGCCCTTGTAAAGTGCTTCATCAAGATTACCCGCAAGACCGAGTGCTTCGCCCGTTGACTTCATTTCGGGGCCGAGATGTGTATCAACACCTGCAAGCTTTTCAAACGAGAATACGGGAACCTTTACCGCAACATAAGGAGGTATCTTATAAAGACCTGTGCCGTAACCCATATCCATAAGACTCTCTCCAAGCATTGCACGAGTTGCAAGGTCTACCATGGGAACGCCTGTTACCTTACTTATATAAGGAATCGTTCTTGAAGCTCTCGGGTTTACTTCGATTACATACAGCGTATTGTTGAAGATGAGATACTGCATATTTATCAAGCCGCGAGTATCAAGTGCCGCCGCCAAACGAGCCGAACAGTCGGTTATACGTTCGATCATGTCATCATCAACGTTGTAGGGCGGATATACAGCTATAGAGTCACCCGAATGAACACCTGCACGCTCTATATGCTGCATTATGCCGGGTATCAAAACTCTCTCACCGTCACAGATAGCATCAACTTCCAATTCCGTTCCCATAAGGTATTGGTCTATAAGAACGGGATTTTCTATTTCATGCGTGAGGATAATGTCCATATACTCTTTAACATCATCTTCGTTGAAAGCAACTATCATATTCTGACCGCCGAGTACGTATGAGGGACGAAGCAATACAGGATAGCCTATTTCTTCAGCCGCACTAAGTGCTTCTTCCTTTGTCATAACAGTAAGTCCGCGAGGACGCTTGATATCAAGCTGTTCCAAAAGCTCGTCAAAACGCTCTCTGTCCTCTGCTCTGTCTATGCTGTCAGCACCTGTACCGAGTATTCTTACGCCCTGCTCATCAAGGAATTTTGTAAGAGATATTGCCGTCTGACCGCCGAAGGCAACAACAACACCATACGGCTTTTCCGTAGCAAGTATGCCCATAACATCTTCCTGAGTTATAGGTTCAAAATAAAGCCTGTCCGCAGTGTCAAAGTCTGTTGAAACGGTTTCGGGATTGTTGTTTATTATAACGACATCAAAGCCCTTGCGTTTCAATGCCCATACACAGTGAACGGATGCATAGTCAAACTCGATGCCCTGACCTATTCTTATAGGACCTGAGCCCAAAACTACGACTGTAGGTCTGTTGTTCTTTTTCTTATCAATAAACTCACGTGCTTCGTTTTCGCTGTCATACGTGGAATAGAAATACGGAGTATTTGCCGCAAACTCTGCCGCACAGGTATCAACCATTTTATATACGGGCAAAATTGGATTTTCTATTTCACAGCCCGATATCTTCTTGATTGTCTTATCGAGGAAGCCCGCTTCTTTTGCTCTTCTGTATAATTCATCGGTCAGACCGCCGGCAAGCTCTTTTTCTATATTTGCAATCTTCCTAAGCTTGTAAAGGAAGAATCTGTCTATCTTTGTGATGTTGAATATTTCTTCGATATCCATTCCGCGTTTAATTGCTTCATACACGGCAAAGAAACGCCTGTCATCACACTGTGCTACCTGAGCAAATACCTGCTCATCACTCATTTCGGCAAAAGTGGGATTAGAAAGAGTATCCTGACTGATTGCCGCACCGCGGACAGCTTTCATTATTGCCGATTCAAAGGATGCACCTATACTCATGACTTCGCCTGTTGCCTGCATCTGCGTGCCGAGAGTTCTCTTAGCATAAACAAACTTATCGAAAGGCCACTTAGGAAGCTTTACAACAACATAGTCTATTGACGGCTCGAAGCAAGCCGATGTAGTGCCTGTAACAGCATTTTTAAGCTCGGGCAAAGTATAGCCTATGGCTATTTTCGCAGCTATCTTTGCAATGGGATAACCGGTTGCCTTTGATGCCAGTGCCGATGAGCGGCTTACACGCGGATTTACTTCTATAACCGCATACTCCATGCTGTTGGGATTAAGTGCAAACTGACAGTTGCAGCCACCCTCAACGCCGAGAGCTTCAACAATCTTCAAAGATGCGGTTCTGAGCATATTATATTCTTTGGTTGAAAGTGTAAGTGCAGGTGCAACAACAATACTGTCACCTGTATGTATACCTACGGGATCAACATTTTCCATAGAACATACTGTTATAGTATTATCCTTGCTGTCACGGATAACTTCAAATTCAATTTCCTTCCAGCCACTGATACACTTTTCGATAAGAACCTGTGTAATAGGAGAAAGTCTTAAACCATTCTTGGCGATATCACGAAGCTGTTCTTCATCATAGGCAATACCACCACCTGTACCACCAAGTGTGAATGCAGGACGTACGATTACAGGGTAACCGATTTCCTGAGTAAAGTCAACTGCGTCTTCAATAGTTTCAACAACCTTTGAAGGGATACATGGCTGATTGATCTTTTCCATTGTATCCTTAAACGCCTGTCTGTCTTCAGCCTTGTGAATTGTTTCAGGATTAGCACCTAAAAGCTTAACATTGTTTTCTTCAAGGAAGCCTTCCTTTGCAAGCTGCATTGAAAGTGTAAGACCTGTCTGTCCGCCAAGAGTTGACAGAACGCTGTCAGGCTTTTCAATCTTGATAATTC
>JAZNWT010000016.1:0-8097 GCA_045593465.1 Clostridia bacterium | reverse complement strand
CCTACTTGGAAACTGAAAAGATCCGTTTGGGACGGTGCTAACCGGATGTATTCAAAATGAACGCCTTTACTGCCTCGCACCAACATAGCAGCTCTCTTGAAAAGCACGACACATTTTTACTTGTTCCCGATCACGGCATTTTTATATTGATAACAAAGAAAATTCTATCACCATCAGTGTTTTATGTCAACAAATATTTAAAAAGCACGATTATTAAAAAATACCATTATTTAAAAAGTACGACTGTAAAACGAAAAATGTGTAAATACTATGAAGACTGAATTAAAAAGATTAAAAATACAAGAGGGAATATATGCTTTCAAACAGGACTTATTTGGGAATCAAGGACGCGGCACTTGAAGCGGATGCACTGAAAGAATGTGCATATCTTCGTGCGTCGCAAAGAAGCAGACCGCATACAAGGCGAAGCGACAGAGCTTTTTTTCAGCTTACGCAGGATAAGCGTGCGTTGACGCTTGCATATAAAAAACTGCGTGAGCATTTTGAGGAGGGAGGCGAGTTTTCGCCTACCGCAGACGTATTTTGCGACAATTTCTATGTTGTCGAAAAAAACATGGTAGCACTTATTAACACAGTTTCGGATATAAAGGCAATGAAGCTTCCCGTATGTGCAGACGGAGAACAAATGCTTTTGCCGTCCGTATATGCAATAGCTGTTGACATGGTGGGACACAGGGAAGGACGTATAGACGAAGCGTTGATTGAACAGTACATGGAGGCATATCAAAGCGTAATGCCGCTCACTGTGCGGGAAACGGCGGCACTTCCCTATATGATAAAGACCGCACTTATAAAGCTCATCAAGATTGAGAGCGATGAATGTATAAATTCAATGAAGGCTGTGCAGAAAGCGGACAGTGCGGCACAGTTTCTCATAAGATACCGTGACGACATGGGTAAACAGCAGTATTATTTGAGTAAGCTTCAGCTTGAAAAAGAGCCTGCTTTGATTGACAGACTCGTGCATTATTTGGCCGACAGCAACGAGTATAATTTGCTTGAAAGGCTGTATTCGTGCCTTGAAACAATGGATATAGATGCAGAATCACTCATTTTGGCAAACAGGCGTACAAAAACACGCTCCGCAATGCTTATGATGAATGCGATAAACAGTTTAAGGCTTTTGGATGCAATAGATCTTGAGGCGTTGTTTGAAAGAATATGCAAGGTGGAGCATGAGCTTTCAAAAGACAAAACATATAAAGCCATGGATAAAAAGTCCAGAGCGTATTATCGAAGCTGTATAGAGCGTATCGCACATTCTCTGAAAGCAACGGAAACAAGCGTTGCCAAAAAAGCACTCATGCTTGCTCTTGACGGTGAAAACGAAAAGGGACAGGTGGGATATTATCTTTTTCTGAAAGGGAAAAAGGAGCTTTTTGAAAGCATACGTCCCGATAAGGTATACCGTGAATACAGTCACGGTCAAAAGCTTTGGACTTTAATCACCGCACAGACGGCACTTTTGATACCGCTCTTGTTTTTTGCGGCACAGGGTGGAATAGTGCCGTGCCTTTTGTCGATATTCCCGGCATGGACCATCGCAAATTTTATAGTTGTAAGAATAGCCGTTAAAAATTCGATACCAAAGATGATACCGAGGCTCAGCATGGAGGAAAAAATAGGCGAGGAAAACCGGACGCTCACAGTCGTGCCCACGCTTATATGCGATGAGGAAAGCCTTGAAGAAGCCATAGAAACAATGGAGACGCACTATCTTTCAAATCCGCTCGATAACTGCTATTTTGCGATTTTGAGCGATTTTGCGGATTCAAAGGAAAGCGTGAAAGACGGCGAAGAAATACTTCTTAAACAAGCAAAGAGCATGACAAAGAAGCTTAATGCAAAGTATGCAAAGGGCGGAGAGGATATATTCTATTTTCTGCACCGAAGCAGGCAGTATCTTATAAGTGATGATATATACATGGGACGTGAAAGAAAACGCGGTGCTCTTATGGCACTTGCTGAATATATCGTAACGGGCATATCGACACAGTTTGTGCTTATTTCAAGTCCGCTTCCCGAAAACATAAAATACTGCTTAACTCTTGATTCGGATACCGTTTTAAATAAGGAAACATTGAGCGAGCTTATCGGTGCCGCCGCCCATCCTTTAAACAAGCCTGTGCTTGACGAAAACGGCACCGTTATTTCGGGCTACGGCGTTATAGTGCCGAAAATGAGAACGCTTGCTTCAAGTGCGGCAAAGAGTAAGTTTGCAAGACTTTACAGCACGGATACGGGACTTGACATCTATGCCGCCTCATCGGGTGAGTTTTATCAGGATATATTCGGAGAGGGAATATTCGGAGGAAAGGGCATATTCGCAGTTGACGTGTTCTATGCCTCGTTGAGCAGATGGATAAGAGACAATGCGGTTTTAAGCCATGACCTGCTTGAAGGCTCGTTTTTAAGAGCAGGATACATGGGTGACGTAACGCTTTACGATTCAACACCGACTACCTTTATTTCATGGTGGAAGCGTAGCCACCGATGGATACGGGGCGACTGGCAGTTGCTTCCGTACCTGTGGTTTAATATAAAAGATGCCGACGGAGCATGGAAAAAGAACCCACTAAGTGTTCTTTCACGCTGGAAAATGCTTGAAAACATAAGGCGTACCATGCTCTGCTCAGGCATACTCTACACATTTATCGTAATGCCGTATATCGGCTTCGGATTTTATACACTCATAGCGTTGGCGGCATTTTTGGAGGATGCCGTTATAGACCTTGCCGAGTTTTTTATTGCACTTGTCCGTTCAAAGCGTGAACGCTACAATGCAGGCGGCTTGTTTGCTCAAAGAGTGAATACATTCAAAAGAAGCCTTGTAACCCTTGCGGCACTTCCATACGAAACCTTAAAGACGGGAGATGCGATGAGCCGTGCACTCTACCGTATGTTTATATCGCATAAAAAGCTTCTTGAATGGCTTCCTGCCTCACAGGGAGGCGGAGGAAAGCTTACTCTTTGGGGCTATTATAAAAAGCTGTATATCTGTCCGCTTGCAGGTATAGTGATGGCAGTCAGTATATTTTTGGGGAAAACACCGCTGTTTTCTGCCGTGCTTGCGTTGCTTTTCCTGCTTGCTCCCACAATGATTCATTATATAGATAAAAACGAACAGGAAAAAGAGCTCGATTCTGAGACAACTGAATTTTTAAGGGGCGTGGCACGCAGTACATGGCGTTTTTTTGCTTCGCTGTGCAACGAAAAAAGTGCGTATTTGCCGCCCGACAATTATCAGGCAAATCCCGAAAAACCGCCTGTTATGAACACATCGCCCACAAATATCGGTATGGGACTTATGGCTAATCTTTCGGCACTTGATATGGGCTTTATAGGCAGGGACGAATTTTTGCTCCGCACAAAGCGTATGCTCATGTCAATCGAAAGTGCACAAAAGTGGCATGGGCATTTGTACAATTGGTACGCTTTGCCCTCCTTGAAAGTTCTGCCGGTTAAATATGTTTCGACGGTTGACAGCGGTAACCTGGCGGCATCGCTGCTAACACTTGAGCAGGCACTTTACGAGCAAAATGCCGATGCACTTGCCGCTTGTGCAGGGGCTTTGGCACGGGGTATGGACTTTACATACCTTTATGATAAATCAAGGTCACAATTTCATATAGGCTATGATGCACAGGCAAATGAGCTGTCAAAATCGTGGTACGATTTACTTGCATCGGAAGCAAGACTTACAACAATAGTTGCAATAGCCTTGGGACAGGTAAAAATGAAATCATATTACAGCCTCTCAAGACTTTTGATACCCACTGACGGCGGCAGGTCGCTGATTTCGTGGAGCGGCACAATGTTTGAATATTTAATGCCCGTATTGTTTACCGGCACGGTAAAGGGTACTCTTTTGCATGAAAGCTGCGTAAATGCCGTAAGGACGCAAATAAACTATAACCGTGATGTGTGGGGGATTTCGGAGTCGGGCTACTATGCATTTGACAGGCAGCGGTATTATCAGTACCGTGCTTTTGGGGTGCCGAAACTTTCGCTCATGCCCACGCATGAAAAAGAGCTTGTAATATCTCCGTATTCCTCGGCACTTGCACTTATGGTTGATAAAAAAGCGGCGGCAAGGAATTTAAGCAAGCTGTCCAAGAAAGGTATGCTTTCAAAGTACGGAATGTATGAAGCACTTGATATGTCACAAAGCAGGACTCAAGGAAACGGCTATGAAAAAGTAGCAAGCTTCATGGCACATCATCAGGGCATGAGCTTGTGTGCGATAAATAATATATTCTCAAAAAACAATATAACAACACGCTTTTTGAAAGTACCCGAAATACGGAGTGTCAAAATGCTGTTTGAAGAAAAACGTGCGTCGCTGGCAATAATGATAAAAGAGTTTGAAAGCTCGGTATACAAAAACGACAGCAAGGGAAACGAAAACGAATACAGACCGAGGTCTGTTATGTGGAACGAAGCAAAGGCGGGAAGCTCAGGAACGGTACAGACGCAGGTGCTGTCAAACGGCGAATATACCGTGCTTGTGGGTGACGATGCAAGCGGTTACAGCAAATGCTTAAACACCGTAATTAACAGATACAGAAAGGAGTCAAAGGAAAGAAGCGGTATTAAATTCTATATACGCCAAGATAATAAGGTAATATCAATGTCCGGTGCCGACGATATAATCCCCGACAGCGGAGAGATAGTACTTGAACCCCATGGCGTGAAGTTTGAACGCAAGGATAGGGATATAGCTTCAAGACTCAATATTTGTGTTGCCGCCGACCATAATGCCGAGATAAGGCGGCTTACGGTTGCAAATCACGGCAGTGAGGACAAGGAAATAGAGGTTGGAATATTCTTTGATGTTGCTTTAGCTTCAATGGCGGAGGACCTTTCACACAGTGCGTTTGTAAAAGTCCGTACCGATTGCGAATATGAGGACGGCACGATGCTGTATTACAGGCGTACAAAAAACAGTGATAAGGACAGCGGCAAATACTTGCACTGCAAGGTTATAAGCGATAACGCCGATGCGAAGATAAAATACAGCAGTGACAGACTTGTAATGCCGGGCAGGGGCAGGAGCGAAAAGGAAGCAATGCTCATACCTATTTTGCAGGATAAAAGCGTTGAAGCACCTGTTGAGGTTGGCTTCTGTGCACGTATAACTTTAACCGTAAAGGCAGAGTCTGCCTCTAATGTAACACTTGTTATGGGGGTTGCGAAAAGCAGAAAACAGGCATTGTCGGATTCTCTTGAAATAAGCTCAAACGTAGATAATATAATGTCTCTTGCGTGGACGTATGCAAAAAATACGATGCGTTTTGAGGGTATAACAAAGGGAAAAGCGGATATGTTCGAGAAAGCCGTTTCGTGTTTATATGCCTATAATGCACATAAAAGCCACGATATTATAAACTGTGAGGGCGGTATTGATAAACTGTGGAAGCTGGGAATATCGGGTGATAAGATAATAATACTCATGACGTTTGACAAAATAACGCAGTCAAGAATGGTTAAAACTTTACTTGAGTTTATGTCGTATATAACGTCAAGAGGCATAGAGGCCGATTTGGTGTTTATAGGTGATTATCCCCATGAATACAGCAATGAGAAAAAACGCAGACTCGAAGAGCTTGTAAGCACGCACGCAAGACTTTCGCAAAATGTGCGGATATTGCACGGCTATGAGCTTACAGACGAGGATAAAAAACTTTTAAAGGCACTTGCAACAATGGAAATAGACTCATCGAAGAGTCTTGATAAACAATTTTTACCGGTAGCGGATAAAAGCGATACGGACAGAAGTATAAGTAAAAAGGTATATCCGCTCATGGGCGTGAAAAAAGGCTCATTTGTAAATAAAAGAAGCGAGCTTGAATTTGATAACGGCTTTGGCGGTTTTGATAAGGAAAACAATGAGTATGTAATATACAAGAACGGCGAAACGGCAACGCCCATGCCATGGTGCAACATACTTGCAAACGAAAGCTTCGGAACGGTAATAAGCGAAAACGGCGGAGGTTTTACATGGAACAAAAATTCGAGGCTGCATAAGCTTACAACAGCGGATTATGATCCCTTAAGCGACATTCCTCCCGAAGAGATACTCATATGCGACAATGACAATTCAAGTGTGTGGAGCGTGTGCAAAAACAGGAGCTCAAACGAAGCACGGCACGGAATAGGCTATACGCGTTTTATATCAAACGAGGAGGAAATAAAGGCGGAGCTTTTAGTGTTTGCAGACAGCTCAAAAAGCGTAAAATATTCGGTGCTCAACCTTACAAACCCCATGACGAACAGGCGAAATCTGTCGCTTATGTACAATATCGAATGGTGCTTGGGCGAGATGCCCCACGCAGAAGCCGTACAGACAGAATATGAAAGCGGTATACTCTTTGCAAGGTCGTACAGGAACTCGAACGAATACGGCTATGCCTATATGGCAATAACGAATACGGAAAACGGTATCGAGTACAGCGGTGACAAACGGCATATAAAAGATGGGGCGGTACATCTTGAGCATTTAAACTCCAAAACGGGTTTGGGACTTGGCGGCACAGGCTCGTTGAGAACGGATATCACATTGAACGCAGGCGAGAAAAAGACGGTTATTTTCATTATGGGAGAGGACAGCAAAGAAAACGCAAGGCATATTTTTGAAAATTGCGATATTGCATATATAAATGAAAGAAAAGCCGTGCTTGATGAGGTCTGGAGGGAGCGTCTTACAAAATTACAGGTAAAAACACCCGACAGGGCAATGGATATAATGGTGAATCAAATGCTTTTGTATCAGGTGTATTCCTCACGTCTTTTGGGTAAAACGGGCTATTATCAGTGCGGCGGTGCAACGGGCTTCCGCGACCAGCTTCAGGATATGCTGTCTTTAAAGCTTACAGCACCCGAAAAATTGCGTGCACATATAATAAAATGTGCTTCAAAACAGTTTGAAGCAGGCGATGTTCTGCATTGGTGGCATGAAAAAAATCTCGGCATAAGAACAAGATGCTCCGATGATAAGCTGTTCTTGCCGTATGCGGTGTGCGAATACATAAAAAGCACGGGCGATTATTCAATACTTGACGAGAACGCAACATACCTTGAGGATATTCCGCTTGGTGATGAGGACAATCTGTATTGCAATATGACGGACAGCGTGCAGAGCGAAAACATATATGGGCATTGTGTCCGTGCAATAAAAAATGCACTGTTTTACGGCAATCATTCACTCCTGCTCATGGGCGGCTGCGATTGGAACGATTCAATGGACGAGGTGGGTAAAAACGGCGGCGAAAGTGTATGGCTTTCAATGTTTGCGGTATATATACTTGAACGCTTCGCAAAAATATCGCTCATGAAAAAAGACGTAAAAAATGCCGATGAATTTGCAAGGGCTGAAAAGAAGCTGAAAGAAGCCATAGAAAATGAAGGCTGGGACGGAGCATGGTACAGGCGTGCATATTTGTCCGACGGTACGCCCATCGGCTCGCACATGAACGATGAATGCAGTATAGACCTTATATCACAGGCATGGGCGGTATTTATAGGTGCACAGCATTCAAGAGAAGCTTTCGATTCGGCGGCGGCAATGCTTGTTGACGGAGAGAGCGGAGTAATAAAACTGCTTGCACCTCCGTTTGATAAAACGGAAGCAAATATAGGCTATGTTGAAGAATATCTTCCGGGAGTTCGTGAAAACGGCGGACAGTATACTCATGCGGCGGCATGGTTTACAATTGCGGCGTGCAAGGAGGGGCTTAATCATGAGGCACAAAGATATTTTTCAATGCTGAATCCCATAAGCCACAGCAGTGATGAAAGCAGTGCAAAGCGTTACAAAACAGAACCTTATGCTGTTTGCGGAGATGTATACAGCGTGGGCAAAAATGCAGGCAGGGGCGGCTGGTCGCATTATACGGGTGCGGCAGGCTGGCTTTACAGTGCAGGTATGGAACATGTTTTGGGAATACAGAGGGACGGAGATGAGCTTGTTATAAAACCCAATACGGTATTTGACGAATTTACCGTTGAATACAAAAATAAGGACGCACTGTACCGTATAAAAATAGTCCGCGACAGCAATGCTCAAGACAGCATAAG
>JAZNWT010000015.1:0-4798 GCA_045593465.1 Clostridia bacterium | reverse complement strand
GCTTAATAAGCCATTTGTCGGTAAAGCCGGTAAACAGCTCGATGAGCTCTTGCAAACTGCACAAATCGACCGTACTGATGTTTTTGTAACCAATGCTGTTAAGTATAGACCCACGAGAGTTAAAAAGGCTGTAGCCAACCGTACACCGACTCAAAGCGAAATAAAAAACGCTTCAGATGTACTGAAACAAGAAATAGAGCTTGTAGAGCCAAAAATAATCGCAACACTCGGTAATTCACCGCTATTTTCAATCTCTTATATTTTTGGTATGGGTGCGTTAAAAATAGGCGAAGCTCACGGAAAATCTTTAGAACTGCCGAACGGTGCGGTATTATTCCCGTTATATCATCCTGCGAGCGTTATATATAACCGTTCGCTCATTGAAACTCTGGAAGAAGATATAATAAGCCTCGGTGAGCTTTACCGAAGCATATAGAACAGTGTTAATATAATAGCCATTTTCCGAAAAATCAGCGGAAGATGGCTTGCTTTTTATTCAAACACAACGGTGTTCGATGTTACGGTCAATATCGTTGAACCGTCTTCTGTGCGACAGCTTGACGTGTAGCCGTCCGAGGTTTTTTCAAGTGTCATTTTCAAATAGTTTTCAGAACCTGAAATACTTTTATAAAACGTCAGCTTGTCGGCTTCAAACGTGCCCCACAAACGCTCGGAGTTTGAAAAATCATAGGAGAATTCATATTTATCATCGTATGCGAGCATTGATCCCGTGCCTTCAAAACCGTCAAAAAGATCACCGTAATAATCCTCTCCGGAAGAAATCAAAAGCCCAACGGTGTTCATGGGAAGTGTTGTGGCATAGAGATGCTCTGAAAGCTTTAAAAGTGTTTTAGTGTCCGTTTCCTCAAGTGCGTCAACATAATCGTATAACTGCTTGGAAGTGAAAGCGTTATATTTGGAGTAAAAATCATATAAAGGATTAAAAGGCGATGCAGATTGTAAAACTTGAACATCGGAAATAACCGCACCTTGAGTTGGTAAAGGTGTGTTTTGAACATCCGACTCTGCGGCTTTATTGCCTGCACAACCGTAAAGTGACAGGGACAATAAAACCGCAACAGTAGAGTATATAAGGCATTTTATGCACTGGTTCATCTTTTGCAATGTCAATTTCAGTTCTCGTCCTGCTTGGATTTTTGCTTCTTAAAGTTGATTTTACCGTTTTTGATATAGGCTTGAACACTGTCGCCGAGTGCAATATTGCCCGACAGTATTTCTTCGCTCAAACCGTCCTCAATCTGCTGTTGTATTGCACGTCTTAGGGGACGTGCACCGTACGTGGGATCAAAGCCGTCGGAAGCAAGATGTTTTTCCGCTTCGGACGAAACGGTGAGGGAAATACCTCTTTCCTTTAAACGGTTTTTAACCTTTTCAAGCATACGCTTTACTATCTCAAGTGTCTGTGCTTCTTCAAGCGGTCTGAATATAATTATTTCGTCCAAACGGTTTAAAAATTCGGGACGGAATGTCTTTTTCAACTCAACAAGTATATCTTCACGCATACGCTCATATGAGATGACGTTCCTTTCGGTTGACGAGAAACCGACTGAGGATGCCTTTCCGACACGTGCTGCACCTACATTTGAAGTCATAATTATGATTGCATTGTGCATATCAACCGTGCGTCCCTTAGCATCGGTCAAACGACCGTCTTCCATAATCTGAAGAAGAATGTTAAAAACATCGGGATGTGCCTTTTCGATTTCATCGAATAAAAGCACGGAATACGGCTTTCGGCGTATTCGCTCGGTTAACTGACCACCTTCGTCAAAGCCCACATAGCCCGGGGGTGAGCCTATGAGCTTGCTTACCGAATGAGCTTCCATATACTCGCTCATGTCAAAACGTATCATTGCATTTTCGTCCGAGAACATGGCTTCGGCAAATGCCTTTGTAAGCTCTGTTTTACCTACACCTGTGGGACCCAAGAAAATGTACGAACTGATGGGGCGGCGAGGGTCCTTTAAGCCTGCACGTGCACGGCGTACCGCACGGCATATTGCGAATACCGCTTCGTCCTGACCTACAACACGCTTATGGAGTATGTTTTCAAGATTTAAAAGCCTTTCGCTTTCATCTTCCGTAAGCTTGGTAACGGGAATACCCGTCCAAGCATTTACAACCTCGGCTATATCGTTTTCGGTGACTGTACACTCCGTATTATTACGTGAGCTTTCCCAATCCGATTTCTGCTTTTCAATAGCTGTGCGAAGCTTTTGCTCTTCATCACGCAATTTTGCGGCACGCTCATAATTTTGATTTGTTACAGCTTCTTCTTTCTCTTTCAAGAGTGCAGAAAGCTTATTTTCGCTTTCTTTAATATCGGGCGTTGAGGTGAAAAGTGCAAGACGTACACGGCTTGCAGCCTCGTCCATAAGGTCTATTGCCTTGTCGGGCAGGAATCTGTCGGATATATATCTTGAAGAAAGGTCCACAGCGGCATATATTGCATCATCGGTTATTCTTGCTTTATGATGTGCTTCGTATTTATCACGTAAACCGAACAGAATGGAAACAGCTTCATCACGTGTGGGTTCACCTATTGTGACGGGCTGGAATCTGCGTGCAAAAGCGGCATCTTTCTCGATATGCTTTCTGTATTCGTCTATTGTTGTTGCACCTATTACCTGTATTTCTCCTCGTGCAAGGGCAGGCTTTAATATGTTGGAAGCATCAACGCTGCCTTCTGCGGCACCTGCACCGACTATTGTATGAAGTTCGTCTATGAAAAGTATGGTGCTGCCGCTTTCCATAAGTTCCGAAAGAGCTGTTTTTAAACGCTCCTCAAATTCACCTCGATATTTCGCACCTGCAAGCATGGCACCTATATCCAAAGAAACTATGCGTTTATCACGAAGAAGCTCGGGGATTTCGCCTGATGCGATTTTTTGAGCAAGTCCTTCTATAACTGCACTTTTGCCAACGCCGGGATCGCCTATCAAAACAGGATTGTTTTTTGTTCTTCGGCTCAATATCTGAATAATTCTTTGTATTTCGTCCAAACGGCCGATAACGGGATCCAGCTCGCTGTTTCTTGCAAGTTTTGTTATATCACGTCCGTATTGGTCGAGAACAGGAGTGTCGCTGTCTTCGTTTGACATATCTCTCTTACTTGCAAAGCCTTTTGAGCCTTTTGAACTGTTGCTTAAAAGCTTGTGCAGTGATTTAATATCAACACCGAGGTCGGCAAGTATTTTAACAGCCACACAGTCACTTTCACGGAGTATTCCCATGAGGATATGTTCCGTGCCTATATAATTTTTATTGAGGGTTTTTGCTTCATAAAGGCTAAGCTCCAATATTTTTTTTGTGCGTGGAGTGTAACCGAAACTGTCGGTGAAATGATAATTTCCCGGACCTATGAGCCTTTCAACACGTTCGGCAACAGCATCTGACGTTATGTTGAATTTTGCAAGTGCCTTTGCGGCAGTGCTTTCACTGTCTGCAAGCAGACCAATGAGCAGATGTTCACTGCCCACATAATTATGCCCAAGTGCTTTTGCACTTTGCTGTGCAAGTGCGAGTGCTTTCTTTGCACCTTCTGTAAAACGGTCTAAAAAATCCATTAAGCGTTCGTCTCCATATTAAACAATTTATTTTGCAGATATTCACAACGTGCTGAATCTTCGGAGAGTTTATCCGATTTTTCGCCCATATGAAAACTCAAAGAGGCTGATTGGCATTGAACAAGAAGCTCATCTACCGCCTTCATGTTTGTATCGGCAAGTATGCCCAAACTTATACCGAGCTTTATGTTTGAAATATGCTGCATAAACTCGTCATAAGAAAGACGTTTTGCATACTTGCAGATGCCGTATGATCTGCCGACGATATCTTCTATCAATGCTTTATTCTTTTGATAAACGACATCTCTTATACTCATTTCTTGCTCTGCTATGCGATTGAGCATACGGTCAAGCGAAAGTATGATATCGTCCTCGCTTGTGCCGAGCGTAAACTGATTTGAAAGTTGGTATATACCGCCCAAAGCGGCACTTCCCTCACCGTAAAAACCACGTACGGCAACACCGAGCTTTTGTATTTGCCTGAACAATGAATCAGTTTGTTTTGCAAGCGTAAGACCTGTCAAATGAAGCATGGCTGAAGCTCTCATGCCCGTGCCCAAGTTTGTGGGGCAGGCAGTAAGATAACCGAGTCTCGGACTCCAGGCATACTTAAGGGATTCCGAAAAAGCCTTGTCCGCTTTTGAACTTATATCGTCTGCCGATTGAAGGTCGAGCGAGGGAAGTATGCACTGTATTCGCATATGATCCTCTTCGCATATCATTATACAAAGCGTTTCCTCATCGTTAACAAGAAAAGATGAATTTTCGGAAGAAATAAGCTCACGGCTTATAAGATGTTTTTCAACAAATCTTTGACGCTCACGTGGATTCAACCGACTTATTTTTATATGCTTAAATTCGCCGAGCGAAGATGAAGCATCAACTATTTTTTGTGTAAGCTCCTGAGTTTTCTCATCGGTAAGTTTTGCAGGGAAGGGATAAGAGTCAATATTTCTTGCAAGCCTGACTCTGCAACTTAATACGACATCGGAAATGTTCATTTGTTTTCCTCCTGTATGTCGTTTTTTAAAGCACGTATTCTGTCACGCAATATTACGGCTTCTTCGTATTTTTCCGAAGCAACCGCTTCATCGAGAAGCTTCTGCAATTCATTTATATCTTCGGTTTTATTTGCAACTACAGCATCAGTGCTTCTGTTGTGATGCTGTGTGCGTCCGAGCTGTGCACTTGAAATTACCGGCAAAAGCTCA
>JAZNWT010000014.1:0-6470 GCA_045593465.1 Clostridia bacterium | reverse complement strand
TATCGGGGGGGGGTGACGGTTCGCTACTGACGGGTATTTTTCCGCAGAAAAAATCACACCATACAACCTATATTATCCGCAATTATAAGTTTGGCATCGGTGGCTTGCTGTATTTGCTCCACCGTTACATTTGGTGCAAGCTCTGTGAGCAAGAGTCCGTCACTTGTGACTTTGATTACGCCCATATCGGTTATTATCATGTCTACAACGCCTTTTCCCGTGAGGGGATAGGTGCATTTCTTCAGTATTTTCGGCACGCCCTTATTGGTGTGCTGCATGGCGATGATAACACGCTTTGCACCGCTTACCATGTCCATTGCACCGCCCATACCGGGCATCCACTTGCCGGGAATTGCCCAGCTTGCCATGCTTCCGCTTTCGTCAACCTGCAATGCACCCAAGACCGTGAGGTCTATCATGCCGCGGCGAACGAATGCGAAAGACATTGCACTGTCGCAAAAATAGGCTTCCTTTACGGCGGTTACAAGCTCGTTTCCTGCGTTGTATATATCCTTGTCTTCTTCGCCTGCCTTGGGGCTTTCGCTAATGCCGATTATGCCGTTTTCCGAATGCATGAGCACGTGCATATTGTCGGGAATATAGTTTGCAACGAGAGTGGGTATGCCGATGCCCAAATTGACTATCATATTATCGTGAAGCTCTTTTGTTACACGGCGTGCTATGAGCTCTTTTGCATCCATGCTCACTTGTCCTCACTTTCTATCTTTACTATTGCATTTATAAAAGCACCGGGTACGCTTATGAGGTCACTCTCAATACTGCCCACGGGAACGATTTCTTCCGCTTCGACTATAACATAGTCTGCCGCCATGGCCATGAGTGTGTTGAAATTCTTTGCCGCACGACGCATATAGCAGTTTCCGTACTCGTCAACCCTGTGTGCGTGAACAAGTGCTACATCAGCATGGAATGCGGTTTCAAGTATGTATTCTCTGCCGTCGAAAATACGCTTTTCCTTACCCTCTTCAATAACCGTGCCGACACCCACGGGCGTGTAAAAAGCGGGTATGCCCGAGCCGCCTGCACGGAGCTTTTCCGCAAAATTGCCCTGGGGTACCAAAACTACACTGTCGGGATTTTCACTAAGCATACGCTGAACAGCACTCGACCTGCCGATATAGTTTATATATACCTTGGTTATCATGCCATCGACGCTGTGCATATACTTGTCTATACCCCTGCCGTCCATGCCCGAATCGTTGGTGATAAGGGTAAGATTGCGTGCAGTGTGGCCTTTCATGTTCTTAAAAAGGAATTCGGGGCTGCCTCCGTCAAAGAAGCCGCCCGTCATTACCGTGTGTCCGCTCTTTATGGCTGAAAGAGCCGTTTTTGCGTCCGTTATCTTGTTTTTCATATTATGTCTCCGGTACTGCGTTTGAAGCATACATATCAAGTCTTACGATTATATAACTGCCTACGTCCTGTATATAGCCTTCATCGGGATATGCAGGCATATCCTTGCAGAGTTCACGTGCTTCGTTGAACATCTCGTTTGTACAGGGAACAAAGTCAAAGCCTATATACTCAAATATTTTGTAAAGCTCGGTGCAGGGCTGTGAGAATGCCGTTACAGACCACGAGAGCATACTTGTAACGCTTGTTTGAGCTATCTTTCGCATGTAGTTAGACCGCCCCAAATAATTGAGCTGTAAATCACGGTCTAAGTAAATATGGTCGGTAAGACGCTCGCTGTAAAGCAGTTTTTGACCGACGAAAACTACGGGTTTTCCGGTGTCGTAATTTACGGTAAGGTCCTCACCCACATATTCAAGTATTCGCATTTCCGCTTCAAAACGCTGATGATTCAATGCAAACCAATTATTTGTTTCAACTCCCTGTGTAAAGCAGAGAAGAACCAAAATTGATGAACAGGCATAACGCAGAACATTCAGCTTTTTGGGCATTGAAAGAGCCAGGTGCAGTATAAAAGCAAACGTGAATGCCGTGAAGAACGAAAATACAAGACAGCATCTGTAGGGTGATACAGAGCCCTGTATGAGCGTGAGCAAAAAGAGCGAGAATATACAGCCAAAGCTTAAAACGAGCATCGCACCGCCCTTCTTGCGTATTGCAAGCACAACTGAAATGATTATAAATATTATTACCGCTATCCAAAGCAATGTGAGGGGAGTGTACCACAGTGCAGAAACAATGTAATCCTGCCAAATGCCCGTCCAAGCCTTTTCGAGTCCACCCAAAAGGCCGAGTTTGGGATAATATATGGTATTTGCCGCACCGAGCGACGGGGGAAGTGTGGGATCGGAGCTTATGATTATCGCAGAAACAACAAGCTCAAACGCAAGACCGACAACAAGGGGGATTGCCATTAAAAGCCCGTTTATTGCAAATGTCTTAAAACGCTTTTCTTTTTCTTCGCCGAATATTGCACGCACCAAAAGAACGGTGAATACGCCGAGTACATAAACGGGAAGCAATGCTTCATACATGGAAACGGCAAATGCCAGCATGAGAGCGGATAAAATCATACGCCATATTTTTTTATCTTCAAAGAAGCTTAACATCTGCATGAGCGAGAAAGCAACGAGTATGTAGCCTATGCTGATATTCCAGCCCATCATGGAATAAACCCAATATTCCGTGATTATGGGGTAGCTTATAAAAAGACAGGCGAATGCCGTGTAAAAATGCTTGTTGAACTTGTCAAACGAAGCACGCTTCAACACTATGCAGAAGAAAATCGATGCACTTATAAGCATTACAACGCCGAAGAATTCTTCTGCAAACGGGAAAAGCTCACTAAGATTGAACAAGGGAGCAAGCAGAGGAAGCACGAGTCTTCCCTGAGCGATATTACGTCCCTCGAAAAGATACTCATTTCGTGCAACGGCATCAACGCCGAATGTAAAGTTTGTTACCTGATATCCAAAACATAATACCGCAACCAAAAGAAGCGGAACGATGAACGAAAAACGCTTTACAAAAAAGGATAAATCCTTTACAAATCTTTTCATAAATACCTCGCTTTTAAAATGTCTCAAAATACGATACTACAAAAATAAAGCCGTGTCAAACGGCACGGCTGATTATAATTTATATATTTTTTCTACATGGTGGGAGAGTTTATGTTTGACAAGTTCTCAAGTGCGGAAGATTCCTGCTTTTCAAAGTAATAAGTGAGAATTTCTTCTGCGGCTGATGCACTCCATTTGCCTGCATAGCCGTTGGGAACGCATATCACTATTGCTATTTCGGCATTATCTCTGGGAGTGTAGGTTACAAACCATGAGGTGTTTTCAATATCAATAAGATTGTTTGTACCAATCTGTGCCGAACCTGTTTTACCTGCTATCCTGTCAAGATAGCCTGCGTTTTTAAAGTTTTCGCTCCATGCATCGGAAGCTGTGCCGCCGTCCTCGGGTGAAACAACGCCGTTCATTCCTGCTTTTATTGCACTCCAGACTGCATCGTCGGCTTCTATGGTGTTGTAAACCGTGGGCTCAACCTCCAATACCACATTGCTGTTGCTGTCAAGAATACGGTCAACTATATGGGTATCGTAAACCGTACCGCTGTTTGCTATTGCCGCAATATATCTTGCAACCGCAATGGGAGTAACAAGCGATATGCCCTGACCTATGCCTGCACGTATGGTCTGCGTGGGTTTCCATTGAATCTCGTTTAAAAGTGAGCTTATATCGCTGACGCAGTTGTTTGCAAGCGTCCAGCCCTCGGGAAGTCCGAGTTCGTCACTCATTATGCGGCGAATCTGCGGTCCCTTACCGTCAATGCTTCCGTCCTGCAATTCCATAAGTTTTAATGCACAGCTTGAAACTTTTATGTCGTCTATCTCCATGCTTCGCATTGAGAGGTAGGCTTTAAGCCTTTCCTTAAGCTGGCGGTAAACAAGGTTGGGGAGTGAGCTTTTTTGCTCGTTCAATAAAAGCGTATTGTCGTAAAGTGCAGTCTGACCGCCTATTATTCCCGTAGCTTCGCCCGTAAGCTCAATTCCCGTTGCAGTTGAAAGCCCCAATTTTTCAGACCATTCATTAAGCAGGTCTATTCCGAGTCGCTTTGCAACCTCAAAGAAATAGTAGTTGCAGGAATTTGTCAATGCACGCGTGAGATTCTGTGCGGCATGGCTTGTGTAGTTTTTTGTCCAGCAGTGGGCAGGGTTTGTTGTGATATATGAGCCGTCCTCAAGCTGATAGTAATAAACGTATTCACAGTCTATCGTTTCGTCAAGACCTATAACATTTTCAAGTGCACCTGCAAGCCCTGTTGCCGGCTTGAATATTGAACCCGGAGCAAGCTTTGCCGATATTGCCTTATTACGCATGGGCGTGGTATCTGCCGCCGCTTCGCCAAAAAGCATATCGCTCTGCTCTACGCTCAAACCGTCGATGAACCAATTCGGATCATATGATGGGTATGATGCCATTGAAAGTATATCGCCGTTGTTTACGTCGATAACAACTATTGCACCTGTTTTTGCAGTGTCGATTTTTGAGGTATCGCCCTTTGTAAGCTTTGAATACTTGCCGTCCTCATCTTCGTCTATAAGCTTTTGCTCGTCTGCCGCTATTTTGTTGATAAGCGTTTCAAGAGCTGTTTCGGTGACTTTTTGAAGCTGAAGGTCTATCGTGAGCATTACATCGTTGCCGTTTGTGGCATAGGTGCTTGAAATCTCTCTTATGGTACTGCCCGAATCGTTTACTTCGATTATTTGCGTTCCCTTATGCTCGTTTGTTGCACCGGTGAGATAACGCTCCATTGTTGCCTCAACGCCGCTCACGCCTATATAATCGTTGTAGGAATAGCCCATCTTAAGCATATTGTAAAGCGGATTGCCGTCTTCATCGGTCATGACCGAGCCGTCCTCATTATAAGCTGCGGCAGAAGCATAATCTTCTTCGCTGAAGCCCAAATTTTCAAGGTATGAAGCGGTAACCGTGTTTACGCTTCGACTCTGATAGCCTATTATATGTGCCGCTGTTGTGCCGTGCGGATAAACTCTTGTTGTGCTTTGTGAGGTTTGAAGCCCCAAAAGCTCATCGCTTCGCATTGTTATTTCGGCAATTACCTCGATTCCGACATCGTAAGCAATGGTGACGGGTGCATATGCTTTGTAGTTATTAAGGTTTACTTCCTGACGTATTGATATTACTTTATTGGCTTCCTCAAAGTTTAAATCTTCGGGAATGAACCAATATGCACGCAGCTTCAAATAAGCTTCTTCAGCCGTGATATCTTCATCGGTAAAGCCCATTGCATTTCTGAAATTCTTATAACGTGCGGCTATTGCGGTTTCGCTTTGAACGCCGAAGTCATAATAAATATTTCCGTTTTCGTCCATTTTCAGGTATGATGTGTCGATGGTGGAATAGCCGTAGCTTTCAATTATTTCTATTGCCTTTATGAGTGATTCCGTATAAAGTGCCGTGTAATAATCGGTACGCTTTGCCGCATCACGCTGAAAATCTATGTTGTAGGTGGTTTCATCGTAGGCAAGCACAAGCCCGTTTCTGTCGAGTATTTTTCCCCTTGTACCCGATGTGGTTATGGTACGTGTTGTGCGGTCGTATGCCTGCAATGCATATTCATCGCCGTTTGCAATGGTAAGTATGCCAAGCTGATAAATTAAGGCACACATCATTATCAAAAGCACAACTGCAAGGATAATGAAGCGTGAATATGTGTTTTTACTGTTCATAAATTCAGCCTCCTATCCTGCGGTCAACTCTTTGACGCACTTGTCTGTTCATTGACGGCTTAAGTATTATGTGCACGAGCATACATACAAGCCCTGTAAAGACAGCACAGGGAAGCATGTAGGTTAAAAGCATGTTTCCGTAATAAAAGCGTCCACCGTCAAGCGAAAGTGCAAGAGCTGATATATTATCCTTTAAAAAAGAAGCACACAGTGCAAGAAGCGGAGCGACAACTATATTATCCGAATAGAATTTGCCTTCAAACAAGCCTGCCGCCATTGAACAAAGCATATAAATAAGTGCATGAAAGCCTATAAATTCTCCAAAGAAGATATCCGAAAAAAGCCCTGCACAAAGCCCTGCAAAGCCACCTTTTACACTTCCTGCAAGAACGGAGTAGGAAATTACGACCGCAAGTACGGTATCGGGACGTATGCCCGATATGTTTAATTGATGAAAGAATATCGAGTCAAAATAAAGAGCGAGAATTAAAAAGAGCGGAAGTAAGAAACGCTTCATTCAGCCGCCCCCTCTGTTGCAATTATGACCATGACTTCTTCAAGATGATTGAAATCAACAGCACTCTCAATAAGAGCGTTGCGTTCGTTTGAGTTATTGTCTGTTGTGCGTGTGACCTCTGTGACGGTGCCCACTGCAATACCCTTGGGGAAAACGCCGCCAAGACCGTTTGTAACGATTATATCGCCGGGAACAAGGTCACTTCCGGAGGGGAGATAATAAAGCTCAAGCGTTGAAGATGAGCCGTTTTCAAGCACGCCC
>JAZNWT010000013.1:0-6292 GCA_045593465.1 Clostridia bacterium | reverse complement strand
TGCAAAGAAAAGACCGTCAACAATTTTACTTTCAAATGTGGGCTTTAATGTAAGCGGGTCTATACAATCATATTCTATGGCATAGCCGGGACGCATCATAAGACAGTTTTCCATACCGGGCAGTGTGTGGAGCATTTCTGTCTGCACATCGGCAGGCAGGCTTGTTGACAAGCCCTGAACATACATTTCGTTTGTTGTAAGTCCTTCGGGCTCAATAAAAAGCTGATGCCTTTCCTTGTCGGCAAACCTTTGAAGCTTGTCCTCAATGGACGGGCAATAGCGTGTACCGGTACCCTTAACAAGTCCGCTGTACATTGCCGAACGCTTTATATTATCAAGTATTATTCTATGTGTTTCGCTGTTTGTGTATGTGAGATAGCAAAGTGACTGTTCCCTTGTGCTTCGCTCGGACAAAAACGAAAATTTGTGCTGGGGCTCATCACCGTATTGAGGCTCCATTTTGGAAAAATCTATCGTTTTACCGCTTACTCTCGGTGGAGTACCCGTCTTAAAACGGCGAAGCGAAAAACCCAGCTCTGTAAGTGAAGAAGAAAGTGTATTTGCTCTTATCAAGCCCGACGGACCGCTTTCCCGCACAAAATCACCGATAAGTATATTGCTCTTTAAATAAACGCCGCTTGCAACGATAACGCCTCGGCAATCATACCTTGCACCGCCTGCAACGATAATTGAGCTTACTCTGCCGTTTTTAGTGAGTATATGTTCACACTCACCCTGAATAAGGTCAAGATTCTCGACATTTTCCAAAGCACGTTTCATACGCTCATGATAACGGCGTTTATCCATCTGTGCTCTTAATGAATGCACCGCTTCGCCCTTACCTGTATTGAGCATTCGTATCTGAATGTATGTTTCGTCTGCGGCAAGTCCCATCTCGCCGCCCATTGCATCAAGCTCGCAAACCAAATGCCCCTTTGATGTGCCGCCAATGGCAGGATTGCAAGCCATGAGTGCAACCGCATCCAGGTCCAGAGTTAAGCACAGCGTTTTTAAGCCCATACGGGCACACGCAAGTGCCGCCTCACAACCCGCATGACCGGCACCCAAGACAGCAACATCATATTCACCTGCAAAAAACGTATTCATTCTGTTATTGTACCAAATCACATAAAAAATTGCGACTGTATTTTTAGAAGCAAAACCTTTTCCGATACTTTTTCGTATAAATTGCAGAAAGCTGCACAATAAATGCTTTTTAATTGAAAAATGTGATTAAACAGTGTATATTGTATGTGTGTAAATGGCTAATCATTAAAATGTGTTGCTTGAAATGATGGAGAAGTAAACATGAAAATTGTAATTATAGGTCTCGGAAGTATTGGTAAAACAATATTGAAAAGCTTATCGGATGAAGGGCATACTCTCACCATTATCGATGAAAATAAAGCTTTAATCGAGAACTTAATAGAAAAATACGATGTGTTCGGCGTGGTCGGCAACGGTGCCTGCATGGATATTCAGCAGGAGGCCGACACACAGAATGCCGATCTTGTAATTGCTCTTACCAAAAACGATGAGCTGAATATTTTTGCTTGCTTTGTTGCCAAAAGTTTGGGAGTAAGCAACACTGTTGCCCGTGTGCGTAATCCCCATTACAGAAAACAAATCATACAAATGAAAGACGCTCTCGGCATTTCCATGGTGGTAAATCCCGAGCAAGAAACAGCTAATGAAATATTTAATCTGATAAACCTGCCCTCGGTTTCAAGCATGGAGCATTTTGCAAAAGGCAAGGTTCTTTTGGTAGAGGTAATCGCAAAAGCAAGGTGTGCTTTTGTCGGCGAAAGCTTGATTTCTTTGGGCAAAAAGCTCAAATCCAAGGTGCTTATCTGTGCAGTTCAGCGTGGCGAAGAGGTGTTTATCCCTTCAGGTAACTTTGTCATTCAAAACGGAGATAAAATCCACTTTACCGCCGATGCGAAAAACCTCGGTGCTTTCTTGAGAGAAGTTAATCTTGTAAACTCACCCGTGAAAAACGTTATGATTATCGGCGGGGGGAGAATCAGCTACTATTTGGCAGATGCTCTGTCTCAAAAGAAATATGCCGTTAAGCTTATTGAGCAAAATCCTGACAGAGCGGAAGAGCTTGCGGAAATACTCCCCAAGGTCACGGTAATCCGCGGAAACGGAACACGGCACGAATTGCTTTTGGAGGAAGGTCTTGAGGCAATGGATGCCCTCGTAGCGTTAACCGATGTTGACGAGGAAAACATTATTGTGTCCATGTTTGCAAGCAAAAAGCACGTAAAAAAAACCGTTGCTCAGATTAAAAGCGACGATATGTACGGTATGCTCGATGAGTTGGGTGTTGACAACAATGTTTCACCCAACCATATTGTTGCAGACCGTATTATCAGTTATGCAAGAGCTTTGTCCAATTCTATCGGCAGTAATGTGCAAACACTGTATCAGCTCGTTAACAACCGTGTAGAAGCACTTGAATTTGCCGCAAGGAATCCCAATCCCATCTACGGAAAGCCGTTGAAAGACCTCACAATAAAAAAGAACTGTCTTATTGCCTGCATCATAAGAAACGGCGAAGTTATTATTCCCAACGGTAATTCTATAATTCAGTTGGGAGATAATGTGGTTATAGTTACAACTCAAAGAAGCCTGGATGATCTTCTCGAAGTTTTTGAATAAGGTGATATTATGAACTATAAAAAACTCGGAATGATTCTTGGTAAAATAATGATTTTAGAAGGTATATTGATGCTTGCACCGCTTGCTGTCGGCATCATCTATCGAGAATCCTTTAAACATATCCTTGCTTTTTTAATTCCCATCATAATTTTAGTGGCAATCGGCTTTTTGCTTCAGATACCCAAGCCGAGCAGAAATAACCTGTACCAAAAAGAGGGCTTTGCGTTAACTGCTTCAGTTTGGATTGTCATGACATTGTTCGGAGCGATTCCGTTTATTATAAACGGGGATATTCCCAATTATGTTGATGCCTGCTTTGAAATTATGTCGGGCTTCACCACCACGGGTGCAAGCATTATTACGGATATCACCCAAGTATCACGCTCCACACTGTTTTGGCGTAGCTTCTCCCATTGGATCGGCGGCATGGGCGTTCTTGTATTCGTGCTGATATTCATTCCGGAAAGCAATGACGGTTCTTCGATGCATCTTCTCCGTGCAGAGAGCCCCGGTCCACAGGTCGGCAAGCTTGCGTCGAAAATGAAAGTAACAACCAGAATTCTTTACTTGATTTATCTCGGACTTACCGTTCTTGAAATCATCCTTCTTATGCTGGATAAACCGATTGCAGGCTATGAAAACGATAAGTTTTTCTTCAGCTTGCTTGCCACATTTGGATGTGCCGGCACAGGAGGCTTTGGATTTATCCCCAACAGCATGGAATTATTTAACCCATTCTCCCAATATGTAATGTCAATCTTCCTGATACTGTTCGGCTGTAATTTCAGCTTGTATTATCTCTTGCTTCTCGGCAAATGGAAGGATACATTAAGAAGCGAAGAATTAAAAAGCTATATCGGTATCATTATCGGTGCTGTTGCAATAATATTTATCAGCCTGATTTTGAGATTTGAATCGTTCCCCCAAGTTTATACGACGGAGGAGGCATTCCGTCATTCTCTGTTCCAGGTAGCTTCTCTTGTAACAACAACGGGCTATACCACAACCGATTACAGCGTTTGGCCAATGCTTGCCACCACGGTTTTGATTCTGCTCATGTTTGTTGGTGCAATGGCAGGTTCCACTGCAGGCGGCATTAAGCTTTCACGAATTATCATAGCAATAAAAGGTGCATACACAAATGTTTGCAAAATGATCAGCCCCCGATATGTGCCAAAGGTAAAATTTGAGGGGAAAACGCTTGAAATCAAAACAATAAATGATGTGTTTACATATATTACACTGTATTTCTTTATCTTCCTGGCAACAGTACTTTTGCTTGCCTTTGACCCGATAAACGGGCAAATGGTGAGTATAGTTTCCGATGCGGGAACATACACCGTAAAACACGGCTTCTTCAGCAACTTTTCTTCAACGCTTGCCTGCATATCCAATATAGGACCTGCGTTTGAGGCAATAGGTCCGTATTCAAGCTACGCAGGCTACAGCGGTTTCTCCAAAATCATTTTAAGCTTTACCATGCTGTTCGGCAGATTGGAGATTATCCCTGTATTGATTCTCTTTAACAGGAAAACGTGGAAAATATAATTTTTGCGTATACAAAAAGGCGATGCAGCACAAGCTGTCATCGCCTTTTTCATTTCAGCATTACTTAACAACTCTCATTTTTCTCTCATAAACAGCAAGAGCTATAACAGCACCCACGCTGACCGCCATAAGCACAAGGGGCAAGATTACATTGCACATATCTCCCGTCCGGGGAGGCTCTATATTAAAGCCTTCGGTAAAGGTAATATTGGGCGACATATTTGAATATTGCTGCCCTATAACGCCGTTTAGGTTTTCAACAACATACTTCTCAAGCATTTCAACATCAAGCATACCGTCATTCTGCACAATTTCAGCACCCTCAAACATCTTCATGCCGCTTCCATGCTCAAGTATGCAGTAATTATGTGATGCAAAAGTATACTTTTTCTCTAAATCTATCGGCTCATATTCGCCGCTTTCTTTATTGAATACTTTAATATTATACACACGGTACTGCCCTGTAACGCCGCTAAACTGTTCGTTCTCATCAACTATAACGGAATGTGGTATAGCCATATTTACAGAGAATGTAACACCCGACATATGCGGGAACGAACCTTCCTCTGCCGGCAAATTCAAAATTGCCATTTCAAGCATATCCTTTATTACCTGTCCGCTAACCTTGGCAACAACCACCTGATTGTTAAACGGAAATACATTGAGCACATCATTAAAAGTCACATCGCCTGCCTTCATATCCGAACGAAGACCGCCGCCGTTGATATATCCTATATCGGCACCCGTAACAAATCTGAATGCATCGGCACAAAAATCGCCAAGATTGGTTTCACCGAGCCTTACAAGACGGTTTCCGTTTTCATCATGGGTTATAAGGTCAACCTCACTTATTCCAATCCTGCGTTCACCAAGCTGTGCATATTCACTGTTTATCTTTGCAATATAACCGTCAATCTGCGAATCGGTATTGCCGTATTCTTCTGTTCTTATAAGTTCCGTTGTAATTTCGCCGTTTGAAATCGTCAATTTGCCTATGTGTTCAAATTTAGTTCCCGTAGAAGTCAATACAACCTCGTTGCCGCCCTCGTCTGTCAGCTTCATGTTTTCAATAACGCTGTGGGAATGTCCGTCAAGAACAACATCAAAACCGTTTGTATTTTCAATAAGGTCTTCAACATCGGCATACTGTTCCCCTTCTTCATATCCGATATGCGAAAGTGCCACTATATAATCCGCACCCTCGGCTTTTGCAGAATCAATGCTCGCCTGTACAACATCATAAAGCGTACCTGCATTAAAGGTGTAAATATAATTGCCCTCTTCATCTCTGAACTGTGCAGGAAAAGCCGATGAAATCGTTGAAGGTGTTGTGATTCCGATGTAGGCAATATCAACATCTCCGTAAGAAACTATGGAGTACGGCTCAAAATAAGACTTTTCTTCACCTATTCTTTGAAAATTGCAGCAGATGGGCTTGGTGTTCATCATATCAACAAGCTCATTAAGCCTTGAAATGCGATAATCAAACTCATGATTTCCCAAAGTAACCGCATCATATCCTGCAAGGTTCATTAAATTTACTATATATTCGCCCTTTGAAACAGCACCTAAACTGCTTCCCTGAACATAATCGCCAACAGAAACCACTCCAACATTTGCATAGGTTTCTTTTAGCTCGCTTTTCATTGCGGCAAGCTTTGAATAACCCTCAACCGCACAATGCACATCGTTTTCGTAAAGTATAATAATATCTTCCGTGTTTTGTGCGGCAAATGCCGACAAGGGCATAATGCCAAGTGCCAAAACAAAACATAAAAAAACCGAAAAGAGTCTCTTTTTCATTTTTCTTCTACTCCTTTTCTTTATGCTTGTAACAATAAATAAAGTATATACAAAGTTCCTGTATTTTTTCAACAGAGAAAATCCTCCGTCACAAAAGTCATGACGGAGGATTTAGTATTTATTTCACCTGTTTTTGATTACTTTTTACAAAAAGTAATCGGGGTGTGGGGCAGAGCCCCACTAATACAAAGCTTTTAAGAACATATGAAGCCTTGCCTGTGCCTCTGAATCGTCGTGGTCATCACCGCAGGTGATAAGCACCAAAAGCTTATCGTTA
>JAZNWT010000012.1:0-8918 GCA_045593465.1 Clostridia bacterium | reverse complement strand
TCACTTGATGATCTTATTTATGTGGTGGACAGGCTTCGCGGTAAAAACGGTTGTCCATGGGATATAAAGCAAACGCACGAAACATTGCGTTCAACACTCATTGAAGAAAGCTATGAGGTTTTAGACGCAATAGATAGGGCAGATACGGATGCAATGTGCGAAGAACTCGGAGATTTGCTTTTACAGATAGTTTTTCATGCATCGCTGGAAAAGGAAAAGCGTGAATTCAATATGCGAGATGTCACGACCGGGATTGTTGCAAAGCTTGTATATCGCCATCCGCATGTGTTTGCAACAACAAGTGTTGATTCGGTTGATGAGGTTTTAAAGAATTGGGAATTGCTTAAAAAGAAAGAAAAGCATTTTAATTCGCAGACAGAAGTGATGAAAGCGGTTCCAAGATGTTTTCCTGCACTTTTAAGAAGCTGTAAAGTGCAAAAAAAGGCGGCGGATGTAGGCTTTGATTGGGATGATCCAAAAGATGCACTTAAAAAGGTAAACGAAGAAGCAAAAGAACTTTTGTCCGCAATAGAAAGTGATACAAATATAGACGAAGAATTAGGTGATCTCTTGTTCTCGTGTGTTAATGTTGCACGTCTTTTGAAGAAAGATCCCGAATTGATTTTGGCACAGGCTTCCGACAAATTCATAAGCAGATTTGAAAAAATGGAAGCACTAATTACAAAATCTGGGAATAAATTAAAAGAATTATCGCTAAAAGAGATGGATAAGTACTGGGAAATTGCAAAAAGTTAAAAAAAACCCGTATTTGGGGCTTGTTTTTCTATTAAATTGCTGATACAATACAAAAAAGTTCATGAAATGTTAAAAAATACTTAGGAGGTATATAAAATGAACAAAACAGAACTTATCGCTGCAGTAGCAGAGAAGAGTGCTCTCTCCAAGAAGGATGCAGAAAAGGCAGTATCCGCAACACTCGCAACAATAATCGATTCCCTTAAGGCTGGCGAAAAGGTTCAGCTCGTTGGCTTCGGTGCTTTTGAAGTACGCACACGTCCTGCTCGCAAGGGTCACAACCCCATGACAGGTGCTGAAATTGAAATCGCTGAGAGCAAGGCTCCCGCTTTCAAGGCAGGCAAGGCTTTCAAAGATGCTCTTAACTAATCTTTGATGAGCTAATTGATTTTATATAAAATCACGAAACACGGCTGTTAAACAGACAGTCGTGTTTTTGTTGTAAAAACGCAAAAATACGCAATGATGTCTTGCACTCAAAGTAAAAAATTTATATAATCAATATCAAGAGTTATTTGGAGGATATAGAATGAAAATAGCGGTTGATGCTTTCGGCGGAGATAATGCACCATTTGCGGTTGTTGAAGGTTGTGTTAAAGCCTTAAAGCTCTATAACGAATTTGATATCATATTTTTCGGAAAGCAAGACGAAATACAGAACGAACTCAATAAATACGAATACGACAAGAAGCGTATAAGCATAGTTGATTGCAGCGAGGTTATTTCTTGTGATGAATCGCCCACAATGGCAATTAAACGCAAGAAAGATTCTTCCATGGTACGTGCACTTGAAGCTGTTGCAAACGGTGAGGCGGACTGCATTATAAGTGCAGGAAGTACGGGTGCTTTGCTTACGGGGGCAACCTTGATAATCAAGCGTATCAAAGGAATAAAGCGTCCTGCACTCGGAACTTTTTTGCCAAACAAGAATGATGGCTATGTTATGCTTATTGACTGCGGTGCAAATACGGATTGTAAGCCACAGTATCTTTTGCAGTTTGCGGTTATGGCAGATGCTTACCTAAAAGGCGTTTATTCAATAAAAGCACCGAGAGTAGGACTTCTGAATAACGGTGCCGAATCAGAAAAGGGGAATGAGCTTACAAAGGCTGCATATAAGCTTTTGGAAGAATCGGAACTTAACTTTATCGGAAATATTGAAGCAAGGGATATTCTTGCGGATAAAACAGATATATTGGTTTGTGACGGGTTTGACGGAAATATAGTTTTGAAGCATACCGAAGGTCTTGCCGAAATAATGATGAGCATATTGAAAACCGAGCTTATGAGTAAAAAAATGTCTAAAATCGGAGCGGCTTTATCCAAAGGTGCGTTTAGGCGTTTTAAAAAGAAGCTCGATTACAGCGAATACGGCGGAGCACCTCTTCTCGGTATAAACGGAACCGTTATAAAAGCACACGGAAGCAGCGATGCAAAGGCATTTTGCTCGGCAGTTAATCAGGCGGTAAAAATAGTAAACGGCAATGTAAATAAGATAATCGAAGAAGGCATTGCTGTTATGCCTGACACAGGGGATTGACATTTTCTTTGATTAAGACTACAATATAATGTAGTTATATATTTATATTCATTGAAAGGACTTATTAAAAATGGATTTTGAAAGTGTCAGAGACGCAATTGCAGAGCAGTTGGACATTGCACCCGAAAGCATAACAGAGCAGTCAAGACTGATTGAAGACCTTAAGGCTGACTCGCTCGATGTAGTAGAGCTCATTATGGATCTTGAGCAGAAATACAATATCGAGATTCCCGATGATGAGTTGCCCAACATCAAGACAGTCGGTGATATTGTTGCTTTCATCGCAAGAAACTGACTAAGTAGGACCACGAGGCAGGGGAATATTCTCCTGTCTCATTTTTGTAGATAGTGTTAATTAGCTTATGATGATTGATTTTGAACGCAGAATAACGCTTGAGAAGCTTCAAGAGCAACTTGAATACCAATTTAATGATATTTCACTTTTAAACACAGCCCTTACGCATACGTCTTTTGTTAAAGGTGAGGGTAAAAGCGTTGAACACAACGAACGGCTTGAGTTTTTAGGCGATGCAGTACTTGAGCTTGCGGTAAGTGATTTTCTTTTTAAAAACTATCCTGCACTCAATGAAGGCAGGATGACAAAAGCACGTGCATTAACTGTATGTGAAGCATCGTTGTTTGAAGTGGCTCAAAACTACGGAATAGGCGATATTCTGCTTTTAAGTAAAGGAGAATCGAACTCTGGAGGCAGAAAAAAGCCTTCAATTCTTTCAGATGCGTTTGAAGCTGTTATAGGTGCAATATATTTGGACGGTGGATTTGAAAAAGCTAATGCATTTGTTATGAAGTTTGCACCTGAATTTGTTAAAGCTGCAGTTAACGGTAGCTTGAATAAAGATTATAAAACAACATTGCAGGAGCTGGTACAAAGCGAGCATATGGGTGCTTTGGAATATGTGCTTGTCGGCGAAACGGGTCCTGATCACAAAAAAGAGTTTGAAATGCTTGTTACCATAGGTAAAGAACCCTATGCAAGCGGAAAAGGTTATTCAAAACAGGAAGCCGGGCAGAATGCTGCAAAAGCAGTGCTTGAGCTTTTAAATAAAAACATCAAGGAGAAAAAGTGAGACTTAACAAGCTTCTTATAAACGGTTTCAAGTCTTTTGCACGCAAAACGGAAATAGACTTTGAAAACGGAATAACAGCCATCATAGGCCCAAACGGCAGCGGTAAGAGTAATATTGCAGATGCTATCCGCTGGGTTTTGGGTGAGCAGAGTGCACGTGCACTTCGCGGCACAAAGATGGAAGATGTTATATTCAACGGTACGGAATCAAAACGTGCGTTGGGTTTTTGTGAAGTTGAACTTATTTTCGATAATACCGACGGAAAATTACCGATAGAATTTTCAGAGGTTTCACTTGCAAGACGTGTTTACAGAAACGGTGAAAGCGAATACTTGCTTTGCGGTTCGCCTGTAAGGTTAAAAGATATAACGGAACTTTTAAGAGATACGGGCATTGGCAAAGAAGGCTATTCCATAATCGGTCAGGGCAAGGTTGAAGAGATACTTTCAAACAAGTCGGAAGATAGGCGTGCGGCATTTGAAGAAGCTGCAGGTGTTATGAAATACCGTGCAAGAAAAGATGAGGCAGAGCGTAAACTTGAAGCTACCTGTCGAAACCTTGTGCGTCTTAATGATATTCTTTCAGAGCTTGGTTCACAGCTTGAACCTTTGGAAGCTCAAAGTGCCAATGCAAGAAAATTCCTGTCCTTACGTGAAGAACTTAAGGATATTGAAATAAACTTATTCATACAGCAATACGATAAATCCATAGAAAAAGTAAATGCACTTACTTTGGCTATTGAGCAATTCAGTGATGAAGCTGAGAAACTCAATATTTCCGTCTCGGTAGTAAATGATGCGTGCGTGGAAGCGGAAGAAAATGAGCGTGCGGTTAATCTTTCAATTACCGAACTTCAAAACAGACTTATTTCGTCCACGTCTGATGCAACAAAAAACAGCGGCGAATCAAACTTGATACGTGAACGAATTTTTGCGGCAAATAAGGAGCTGGAAAAAACCGCCGAGCGTATTGAACAAAATTCAAGCAAGCTTGCAGAACTTAATAATAAATCTGCCGACTCATCAAATAGTGCGGCTGATTTTCGTGTACTTTATCACGAAAAGGAAGAAAAGCTTTCCGCAATAACAAAACGCCGGGAAGAACTTGATAAAACAGTCAAGAACAAAGAAAATCTTATTGAAGAACGCAAAGCAAGCATGATTGCCGCCTTGAACCGTTTGGCTGATGCAAAAAGCCGAATTTCAAGGCTTGAAGCCATAAGAGAAACGCTTGTTGAGCGTTTGTCAACTCTTGAAAGTGAATACGCAGATGCAATAAGCGGTGGTGTGGGACTTGATTCAGAGCGTGAACAGGCTTTAAATGCATATAATTCCTTGAAAAGCAAGGTTGACAGTATACAACAGAAAAGAAAAGAACTTATAACCTCGATCAACGAAGCCAATCAAACAATATTGATTTCACAAGAATCAATAAGCAAGAATGAGCAGACTGTGGAATCTTCGCTTGCAAGAATAAACGTCCTCAAAGAAATGAAAGAAGCACATGAGGGCTATTTGTCAAGTGTTCGCCGTCTGTTTGATGACAGAAAACGTAACTCACAGCTTAAAAACTCAATTTGCGGTGTAGTGGCAGAGCTGATGCGTGTACCTAAAGAATATGAGACTGCAATAGAAACATCACTCAACACCTCATTGCAGAATATTGTCACGCACACGGAGGAAGATGCTAAATTTGTCATTGAATATTTGCGTCGAAACAATTACGGAAGAGCAACCATGCTGCCGATAACGGTTATGCGTTCAAGAACATTAGCAGATGATGAATTTGAAGCCTGCAAGGATGACGGTTTTATCGGCATGGCATCCGACCTGATCGGTTTTGATGAAGAATACAGGGGCGTGTTTGAGAATCTTCTCGGACGCACTGCAATAGTGCGTGACATTGATGCGGCAATAAGAATAAGCAGAAAAGCATCTGCAAGCTTCCGCATAGCAACCTTAAAGGGCGATATAATTGCCCCGGGCGGTGCTATGACGGGTGGAAGTATACAAAAACGTGAATTTACGCTTTTGGGAAGAGAAAGAGAAATAAACGATCTTGGCGTAAATTTGGAAAAGCTCAAGACACAGCTTGAAATAGACAGAAAGGCTATAAAAAATAAACGTACGGAAACAGAGGCGGCAAGCCGTGAACTTGAAGGTCTTTCAAAGGAATACGAAAAGCAGAATGTTGAGCTTGCAAAGCATGAAGAAAAGCTCGATATAATAAACGTATATTTTGATGAGAAAAATGCGGCAATAGAAAAAATAGAGCTTGAAAAAAGCCGTATAAACGATGATATTGCAGATATAGATGCACAGTGTGCACTTGCAAAGAACGAACAGGAAACTTTATCTACCGCAAATGTTGCAACAGACGATGAAATAAAGACCGAGCATAAAGAACTCATGCATTTAAAAACGGAACTTATAAGTGCAAGCGATGATGAGACCGCTTGCAGGCTTGAGTTGGTTTCACTTGAGAAAGAGTTTAAAAATCTTGAATCGGAAACTGCAAGGCTTATAAAAGAAACAGATGCTGTTGAACGAATGATAGCAAATGACCGTGAGCTTAAGAAAAAGCAGGAAGCTGAAATAACTGCACTCAATTTACAGCTTGAAGATAACAATATTAAGCTTCAGGCAGGTGAGGAAGAAGTCGCAAAAATCAATAAAGCTATTTCAGCGAAAAACAAAGAGCGTGAAAACTGTGAAAAGCGTCTGTTTGAACTCAGACAAAAGAAAGAAACGATTGCGGCTCAATTGGCATCAACTCAAGAACGCAGTCACAAGTCGGAGTTATCCCTAACAAAGCTTAAACTTGAAATTGCCAATATGACGGATAAGATGTGGCAGGACTATGAGCTTACATATGAGAATGCACTTTTACTTAAAAAAGATATTTCTCTTAGCAGTGCTACCTCAAGAGTCGGTGAACTCAGACGTGAAATGCGAGAGATTGGCGACGTAAATGTTGCGTCCATAGAAGATTATCGAACCACTAAGGAGCGTTTTGATGCACTTTCCTTGCAGTATAATGATTTAACACGTGCAGAAAGTGACTTAAGAAAGCTTATAGGTGAGCTGATGGATGCAATGAAAGATGAGTTTGCAGAAAAATTCGAGCTCATACAGGCGAATTTCACACGTGTATTTGCAGAATTGTTCGGCGGCGGTCATGCTGAATTAGTACTTTCGGATAAGAATGATATACTTAATTGCGATATAGATATAGTTGCACGTCCTCCGGGAAAGAAATTGCAGCTTTTATCGCTTCTGTCGGGCGGCGAAAGGGCGTTGACGGCAATCGCACTCTTGTTTGCCATCTTAAATCTTAAGCCGACTGCTTTCTGTATACTGGACGAAATCGAATCATCACTTGATGAAGCAAATGTTTCAAACTTTGCCCGTTATATCAAGAACTATTCATCGGACACGCAGTTCATACTTATAACGCACAGAAAGGGAAGTATGGAAGTGTGCAATGCTCTTTACGGCGTTGCAATGGAAGAAAAGGGAATATCGAAGATAGTTTCCGCTAAATTTAATGAAAATGAGGTTATACAGAATGGATAAAAAACTTGGATTTTTTCAAAAACTCAAACAGGGACTAAGCAAAACGGGCGGCGGTTTGCTTGCAAACATATTCGGCGGTGAAGACAGGATAACCGAGGAGTTTTACGAAGAACTCGAAGAAGCTATGATAGTTGCGGATATGGGCATGCTCACCGTTGAAAAAATAATGGATGATTTTCGCGAAAAAATCTCCGATGAGCGTATTAAAACTCGCACTGAGGCAAAAGATGTACTCATAAAAATACTGGCAGATATGATGCGTCCCGAAACAGAGTTTGTAAGAACAAACGAAAAGGCGGTTTTGCTGATTGTAGGCGTAAACGGAGTCGGAAAAACAACTTCAATCGGTAAGCTTGCAACATACTATAAGTCAAGAGGCAATGAAGTTATAATGGCGGCGGCTGACACATTCCGTGCGGCAGCGGCTGAACAGCTTGCGGTTTGGTCAACACGTGCCGATGTGCCGATTATAAAGCACGCAGAGGGTGCAGACCCTGCGGCTGTTGTTTTTGATACGGTGGCTTCGTTTAAGGCAAAAAACAAAGATATTCTTTTATGCGATACCGCAGGCAGACTTCACAATAAAAAGAATCTCATGAACGAGCTTGAAAAGATTTGCCGTGTTATTTCAAGGGAATTACCCGATGTAAGAACGGAGGTCTTGCTTGTAATTGATGCTACAACAGGTCAAAATGCACTTATGCAGGCAAAAGCATTTAAAGAAGCAGCAAACCTCACAGGCATTATTTTAACAAAGCTTGACGGCACTGCAAAGGGCGGTGTGGCAGTTGCAGTAAAAGAAGAATTGCAGATTCCCGTTCGCTTTGTTGGAGTTGGCGAAGGCATAGACGATTTGTTGGAGTTCAATGCAGATGATTTTGCTTCTGCACTTTTGGGAAAAGATAAGTCCGAAGAATAAACAACGCTTTATGTAATTATTATAATATCAGAAAGGAGCAAATATAAATGTTTGAAGATAAAATGGTGGCTTTAAGTATTGATGAAAACAAAATTGCGAAAGATGCGTTTTTTAAACTCTCGTACGGTCTTTTTGTCCTTACTGCAAAAGATAATGACAAAGATAACGGATGCATTATAAATACAGTAACGCAAATAACAGAAGCACCAAACAGAACAATATCAATCGCAGTAAACAAAAGCAATTATACCCACGACATAATAAAAAAGACGGGCGAATTCAATGTTTCGGTAATATCCGAAAAAGCCAAGTTCGACCTTTTTGAACGCTTCGGTTTCACGAGCGGAAGAAATGCTGATAAGTTTAGCGGCATAGCGGAAAGTCGAACTTCAAACGGCATACGCTATATAAACGATAACACAAATGCAGTTTTGTCTGCAAAAGTGCTTGAAACGGTTGATTGCATAACTCATACACTCTTTATTGCAGCCGTAACAGAAGCTGTAACGCTTAGTGATGCACCTTCTGCAACTTATGCGTATTATCATAAAAACATAAAGCCACAGCCTAATAAAAAGGTAAAAGGCTATGTCTGCACAATTTGCGGCTACGTGCACGAGGAAGAAACCTTACCCGATGATTTCATCTGCCCGTGGTGCAAACACGGTGCAGAATATTTTGAACCAATAGAGTAAAAAAGATTATAAACAACAGCAGGACCTTATAAATAAGGTCGTGCTGTTATGTGTTAATCAATCATTTTTTCAAATTCTTTCAACACAAATTCCTTATCACATTTTTCTAAGTAATAATGTCCCGAATTTTCGAGTGTGTGTATTTTTAACTTTGAATTGCCCTCAAGGAGCTTTTTTGATGACAAGGCAACCACTTCGTCATGTTTGGACTGAAAAACACGGCAGGGGACGGATAAGCTTGAAATAAGCCGTCTTGTTGCTTTTATTTTTGAAAACAGTTCAAGATAATGGGGGATCCATCCCAAATAACGCCATAAATGTCGGTCGGCTTCAATGCTGTATGCT
>JAZNWT010000011.1:0-13415 GCA_045593465.1 Clostridia bacterium | reverse complement strand
GTAGAGCCTACGGCAGAACCCACTGTAGAGCCTACGGTTGAACCCACTGTAGAGCCTACGGTTGAACCCACTGTAGAGCCTACGGTAGAACCCACGGTAGAACCCACGGTAGAACCTACGGTTGAGCCTACGGCAGAACCTGTTCCCGTATATTCCGTATACTTTGATGCAAACGGAGGTACTTGCTCTACTGCAAGTATACAGGCGACATACGGTGAAACATACGGAACATTGCCCACACCTTCACGCAGCGGTTACACATTCAGCGGTTGGTATACAGAGGACGGCAAGCTTATACTTTCCTTCTACACTGTTGACCTTACGGCTGACACGACCGTTTACGCAAAGTGGACATTCAAGGCATTTACTATTGACCAGGTCGTTTCAGCGGCAAAGAACCTGTATACAACATATTATAAGACAGTTCCCACAAGCGGCACGAAGTCATATTCGATACCCTCAACAATAACCGTGGGTACGGTAAATGTTACTCAGGCACAGTTCTTTATGCTTGCTTGCTATGCAATCGACGCCATAAACAGCGGCTCAACGGCAACTATTCCGTATCTTTCGGTAGAACAGAACGCAGGCGGTCAGAGTGATACTTTCAATAAAACAAGCATTTCGAAGGCTGCATATCTGTATGCAATATCAAAGCAGATAGCATACTATGAAACAAACGGCAGACCTTCAAACTATGTAACATTCCCCGGCACAAGCGGAATTACTACATACTCAGGTCAGCTCTTGTATGAGTTCAATTTCATGCTTAACATCGAAATACTTTACAAGTACGCTTCAAACGGCTCGCTCCCGAGTACTGCATATCCCAACGGTAAAGTTACGATTTCCGAGCCTTCAACCGCTCCCACAGAGCCGCCCAAGGCAACCGCTTTGCCCACACAGACACCCGTCCCCACACCGACTCCCGTTGTAACACCTGCTGTTGAAGCAATGGAAGGCGATACATTCATGAGCGGAGGCGTAGGCAAAAACGGTGCCGTATCAAGCTCAAGCTCCTATGCTTCACAGATAGGTATAGACATACTCAAAGCAGGCGGCAACGCAATAGATGCGCCAGTTGCAACAATGTTTGCCGTAGGTCTTTGTGAGCCTTCAGGCTCATCTCTGGGCGGCGGCGGTCTTGCTACGATTTATCTTGCAGATGAAGACAGATATTTAGTATATGACTATATGTCGCTCACTCCTGCGGCAGGCGGAAGCTCATCGGTACTTGCAAAGAGTATGTGCATACCCGGTATGGTACACGGTGCTGTTTCAATGCTTGAAAAGTACGGCACAATGACGCTTGAAGAAGTTCTTAATCCTGTAATCGACCTTGCAAGAAAGGGCTTTACGATTGATGCTGAGTATATTTACAGATCAACATATATGCCGTCTACTTACTCATATTCCTACAACCTTTTTGCAAAGGATTATGAGGGCGGATCACTTGAAGTAGGCGATACGGTAAAGAATCCCGATCTTGCGGAAACGCTTGAAATGATACGTGACGGCGGCATAGAAGCTTTCTATAACAGCTCGTTCACAACAAAGCTTGTTTCCTATATCCAGAGCATCGGCGGTATTGTAACGAAGAGTGATTTTACGGGCTATACAAGCTTTGAGAGAGAACCGCTGACCACAACTTACAGAGGATATAAGGTATACACAGGTTCAGGCACAGCACAGGGCGGTTCAAGAGTTATTGAAATGCTCAACAGTATGTCTAAGCATGACATGGCTTCCTACGGTCACGACAGTGCAAAGGCAGTACGTGCATCGGCAGTCGGCTTCGGCATGACTTCAAGAGGTTCATCACTCGGTGTTAAGGAAGATATGCTTAACTTGCTCAATGATGTTGTACCGTTTGACAATAAGACAACAACAATGCTCGTAACTTACGATAAGTGGGGCAATGCGGTTGCCGCAAACGTAACATTGGGCGATAACTTCGGTTGCTGCATTGCAGTACCGGATACAGGCTTCTGCTTCAACTCAGGTGTTAAGACAAGCACAGAGGGTGCAGGCTCGCGTACAACAAGCACAATGTCTCCCACCATAGTTGCGGGAAGCAGCGGTAAGCCCATGATTCTCGTAGGCTCACCCGGCAACCAGGCTATAATCACTGCAACTGCTGTTACAATAAGTAATGTTATCGACTTCGGCATGAATATCTGTCAGGCGGTTAACGCACCGAGATTCTTCGGCTATGCATCAACTTCCTCTATGACTATCGAAACGAGATACAGCTCATCAACACGTAATACCCTTAAAAATTGGGGCTATACGCTCACAACGAGTGAGGGAGATTACAGTGCAGGCGTAGGCTGCGTTGCGGCAATACATATCTTGGACGACGGCACAGTGCATTCAGCTGCCGACCACAGACGCGAATATATGTCATACGCATATTGATGTGAGCTATATCGCTCGATACCATTAACTAAAACTCGAACGGCTGTCCGAAAGGGCAGCCGTTTTAATATTTTCAGAAAAGAAGGACTGCTTAGGCGGCCCTTTTCTTGTGTCTGTTATGCAAAATCTGTCTTTGAAAGAATTAAAAAACGGGAAAATGACTTATTTTCAGATGCCGTCATAATTAGTTAAAATTTGGTTCATAATTGAGTAATAAAAGAAAATGTGCTTTTGGTAATATTTAATTCACAAAAAAGCAACTGAAAAAATCGCAGAAATTCCAAAGAAATTTCATCAAAAAAAGGATAAAATTTCAGGATATTTTGGTTTGGAATTAGAATAAAATCAGTAAAACAGTGAAAAAAACAAAAGAAATGATAACTGTTATTAAAAATAAAAAAGGGCTTGTCAATACTTGAAAGGTGTAGTAGAATATGTACTGCACTTAAGTGTTGTAAATGGCGAAGAATGTAAGCAAAGCTTATGAACAACACCAAAGGCATAAGAAACAGAAATGGAACCAAGGAGGTAACCAAAAATGAAGATGAAGAAGCTGTTGGCTCTCTTGCTTGCACTCACATTTGTGTTTAGCGTAGTAAGCATCCCGGCAACAGCGGAAGCTGACGGCGTTGAGACAAAAGTTGCATACTTTTCGATCGACTCGGCAGTTACTGCAGACGTCATCGATTCAGCTGAAAGCTGGCTCGGTGAAAACACAATTACCATAGACGGTAAGTTACTTAAAGACATGACATTCGCAGAATTGTCCGCAGCAGAAATTGCAGCCGGCAAATTGTCGGATTATGATGTACTCGTAATCCCCGGCGGTGATGTTAACGAACTCGCTAAGGCACTCGGCAGTGCAGCAAGTGCAAAGATAGAAGAGTATGTTGCAAACGGCGGCGGTTATGTCGGTATTGAAGGTGCTGCAACTTTGGCAGCAATGGGTTATTCCGATGAAACAAAGGCTCTCGAACTCATCAACCTCAAAGTTGATGCTGAGAACCTTAACCATGCAACAGGTCAGTTGATGACAAAGCTCGTTTATCATGATCCTGCAGACAAGAATTATGAATATAACCACACCATCATCACAAACGATATGGAAGTTAAGCATCTTAAGTCTCCCTACTTCATCACATATGCAGAAAACGTTCCTGCTTTGACAAGCGGCGGCAGCAGTGATGCAAACATGGGTGCAGTTGTAAACGTTATCGCACATTATGCAGATGCTACAAACAACCTCGAACTCGAAAAACGCGATCCCGGCAATCACGTTTCCATGAAGAACCAGCCCGCAGTTGCAACAGCAAGCTACGGCAAAGGTACGGTTGTAATTTCCGTTCTCGGCGTACACCGTGAAGAACAGCCCGTTGCTATGGATTACCTCACAGGTCAGATGATCCTTCATGCAGCAGGCGTTGAAGAAATCAACGTAAACCCCGTTTCCAAGGATCGTGCAGAACTCGACGTTATGGGCGAATGGCTCTGGGGCAGCGAAATTTATGACCGCGGCGTAAACGGTGCTGAAATCGTTATGCAGCGTTGTGAAGACGTTGGCGTTACGGAAGTTTACTTCCTTGCAAAGGGTACAGGCGGACGTGTTAACTACTTCTCAGATGTAGCACTCGCACAGGCTTATCAGAACCGTGACGTTCTCCAGGAGTTGCTCACAGCAGCCCACAAGAGAGGCATTAAGGTTCACACATGGATGACATCCGCATTCGATGATACATACTATGGCTACTATGGCACAACAGAAGGTCTTTGCCACTACGTAAGAGGAAGAGACCAGGGTATCATCAACATCACATCCGAAAACTACATCAACTACATGAAGGAAGTTGTTACCGAGTTGGCAACAAAGTACGATATCGACGGTATCCACTTTGACTATATCCGTTACAACCACATCACATACGGTTGGGGTGAAGAAGATATAGCACGCATGAAGGAATACGGCATCGATGTTGACAGACTTAAGTCCATCATCGACAAGACATTCTACAATGCAGATGCAGATCAGTACACAATCTTCAAGATGCATGCAGACGGTGACTCCGATGTTGTAAAGTTCGCTCAGATGCGTTGTGACAACGTTATGAACTTTGCTAAGGAACTCACAGGTGCAGCAAAGGCTGTTAACCCCGATCTCGTTGTAACAGCAGCTCTCATGCCCGAAGGTTCCTTCGACGGCAACTACAACGTATCAGGTGCTAACTCCTCATCATTCGCACTCTTGCACTACGGTCAGGACTACAATGATGCAGCAGCATTCTATGATTATCTCTGCCCCATGCTTTACAGCAGAACATTCAACTGGAGTGCACAGTGCTTGCTCGCTCTCGTAGCAAATGCAACAAAGTGCGGCAACAAGATCGTTGCAGGTCTTGAGCTCTACAACTCCGTTGACAGAGCAGATTTGATAGCTGGCGTATCTCCCACAACAACATATCAGATCAACGCTGAAATCGAAGGTCTCAGAAAGCTCAGCGAGATCAACGAAAGCGTAATCGGTGTTGCATACTTCAGAACAGGCTTGTATACATTTGCTAACTCCACAGTTGACGAAGCAAACAAGACAATCGCAGTTCAGATTTACGACTCACATACAAACGTTGACGTTCAGGAAATCTTCGTTGAAGTAGCACAGGATATCAAGATCACTAAGGTTCTCGGTGCTGTAAACTTCACAGAAGGCACAAACTTCATCATTTCAGATGACGGTCAGTTCGTATCAATCCAGGGTCCCGAAGTTCTCATGCCCAACAACGACAAGGCAACTTTCTACCTCGAGTACGAAGGCACATACAACAGAACAACCGGTATCGGTATCGTTCGTACGGACATGGTTCCCAGTGTTGAAACACCGATGGCATCTGAAACACGTTGCGTAAACATCGAAGAACTCGGCACAGTAACTGTTCCCTCCGATATAACAGTTCTCCCCGAAGCAACACCCACACCCGTTCCCACACCGACACCCGAACCCACACCTTATGTTCCCGAGTTTGCATTCCAGGCAGTATTGGATACAGCGGCTGAAGCTTACGAATATTACGAGACAAACGGCGAAATGCCTGAAACCGTAACGATCAGCGGAACAGAAAGCATCATCGGTCACTCCTCATTCTTCAGAATGATGTGCCAGATGCTCGGTAACATCGATGCAGGCGACACAACAAGTGCTATCCCCAACAAGGAATGCTTCGATTGCAATAACCCGACAGCAGACTCCTTCGAAGGCGATACAATCAACAAGGTTGGTTACCTCTACAACGCATCAAGACAGTTGTCCTACATCGACTCCAACAGCATGGTTCCCGCTAACTATACATCATACCCCGGCGTTTCCGGAACAAACTACATGGGTCAGATCGGTTATGCAAGATCCCTCGTATACTTCGCAAGAGTACTTAGCGAGTATAAGGCAACAGGCACACTTCCCGAGGAAGTATCCGTTGAATGGATCAAGGAAGGCGTAACACCCACAGAACCTCCCATCGAAGGTAAGGACGTTGCTCTCGAAACAGTTGTTGACGCTCTTGACGGCGTATATGCAGCATACGAAGCAACAGGCAAATTGCCCGAAGTTATCACAGTAGATGATATGTCCGCAAACATGGCTTCTTACTTCAGACTCGCATGTCAGGCAATCGTAAACCTTGACAAGGGTGATACATCAAGTGCACTTGTATACATTGCAACCAACGAACCCGATGGAACAGCTAACGATACATTCGATTCCGAGGAAATGGTAAAGGCAGCTTATGTTGATGCAGCAACACGTCAGTTGAACTACACAAATAACAACAATGTTCCTGCAAAGGTATGTGCATTCCCGAGCACAATATCACCTGATTACGAAGGACAGTTCACATATCACAATGCTGTAGTAGTATTTGCAAGAGTACTTGCATACTACAAGGCAAACGGCGAACTTCCCGAAGTAGTTTCTGCAGATGACAGCGGCACAGTTGTAACAGCACCTCCTGCTGCAACAGCAACACCCGTTGTAACAGCTCCTGTTGCAACAGCAACTCCCGTTGCTCCCACAGCAACACCCGTTGTAACAGAAACACCCGAAGAAACAGAAATACCCGAAATTACTCCTCCCGTTGAGCCCACCCCCGGCGTAGAACCCGGCCCGACAGGCAGCAACGTAAGCATGTCAGCAATCATCATTGGTTTGACGATAATGGCAGCAGCAGTAGCAGTATTCGTAACAGCTACAAAGGAGAAGAAGAGCTTCTAATTTAGTTTGCAAAGTGCATAAAGCACTGCATGGGTAAAAAGCTGAGAGGGCAGTAGCAATACTGCCCTCTCAGTCTGTTTAAACAAAGCTTATGTACAGGCTTTGTTTAAAAACGGCAGGGCAAAAAATTTGTTTACTATATGATATGAACCGAAATATATAAAGATAACAGACAGCTGAAAATAAAAAAGTGTTTTTTGTTTAAAAATATTGTGAAAAAGGGATACTTTTTTCAAAACGGTCTTTTAAAACACAGTAGTAATGTAGTATAATATCAGACAGGCTACGAAGTGCAAAAAGGCATTTCGCAGTACTAAAAATTTTCGAGGTGCAAACCATGACGAATGAACTTAAAAGAAAAATCGGTCAAATGATTAACGCCGGTTTCCCGTCCCCCTATGTTGACGAACAGGCAAAACGCTTGGCAAGTGAGTATTATGTAGGTAATTTTGTGCTTTTCGGAAGAAATCTTAAGGTCTCAACACAGGCTTGTGAACTTTGCAAAGATCTTACGAATTTGGTAATGGAACATACAAACGGTATTCCTCCCTTTATCGGTCTTGACCAAGAGGGTGGTGCTGTTTCAAGAATATATGACGGTGCAACTTTGATTCCCGGTGCAATGGCAACAGCTGCAAGCGGTATTGAAGATGCTTATACTTTGGGCAATAACATGGGCAGAATGCTTCGTTCAATGGGTATCACCTTGAATGATGCTCCTGTACTTGACGTTAACGTTGAACCTAAAAACCCCATTATCGGTGCCCGTGCATTCTGCGATGATGTTGAAAGAGTAACAAAGCTTGGCGTATCAATGATGAACGGCATGATGGACGGCGGCACAATCGCTGCAGTTAAGCACTATCCCGGTCATGGCAACACGGTTACGGATTCCCACCTTACAAACCCCGTAAACCGCACACCTCGCAGTGTTCTTGAAGAAACTGAATGGGTACCGTTTAAGACGGCATTTAATAACGGTGCAGATGCGTTGATGACAGCTCACGTTATCTATACAGACGTTGATACAGAGCCTGCAACTCTTTCCTATAAGATAATGACGGAAATCCTCCGTAATGAGCAGGGCTTCAAGGGCGTTGTACTTACCGATTGCATGGAAATGAACGCTATAAAGGTAACTTACGGCTTCGCGGAAGGTGCTGTACGTGCAATAGAAGCAGGCTGTGACATACTTACATTCTCGCATACATTTGAAGCGGTTGCAGAAGCAATCGAAGGTATTTATGCGGCAATCGAAAGCGGCAGACTTACAGAAGAACGTATCAACCTCTCATACGAGAGAATCATGCGTGTTAAGGAGAAGTACGGCTTGGTTGGCGAGCAGAATATAGACCTTGAATATGCAAAGACTCTTGTAGCAGACGAAGAAATGATAGACTACCATGCAGACATTTCACAAAAGAGCATGACGTTGATGTCTGAATCCGAAAAAGGTCTCAGCGTTCTTGATAATGCAAGAATTAAGTTCTTTGCTCCCGAATCAATCGCATTGGTTGGTGCGGAAGATATAGATAAAGAAAGAATTTCAATAGCAAGAGATGCTGAAAGACAGTATGAAAACTGCAAGGGCGTAACAATTCCCCTTAACGAAGCGGACGAAGCTACAATTAAAGAAATAGAAGCAGACGATTATGATGTAGCAATGCTTGCTCTTTATAATGCAAGATTCAGACCCGGTCAGGTTGAAATACTCCGTAAGCTTGAAGCACAGGATAAGCCTTTGATAGTTGTTATGATGGGTGCTCCTTATGACTTCACACTTATTGAGAAAGCTGATGCTGTTATCTGTGCATATGAGTATACATATCTTGGAGTAAAATCTGCACTTGACGCTATAACATCAAGAGTATTCCCCGGCAAGTGCCCCGTAAAGCTTAGCTGACAGTTAGGATAATTTTTAATGGGCGTATTTGACGGATATTTACAAAACTATAATAAACCGGGGCCGGGAGCTAACTCTCCCGTCCCACAAAAAGGTCCTAAAAGGTATTGGCATCTTTTAAAGAATCACTTTACGAAGATGACGGGCATAAACCTGCTTTATGCAATAATGTTTATCCCAATATATGCGGCATTGGCATTGTTGCCTGTACTGGGTAATTATTCATGGCTGTTTTTACTGCTTTTGGTATTCATGCCTGCTGTCAGAACGGGCTGTGCAAGAGCAATGATGGTTATTGCAAGACAGGGCAACTGCTTTGTATGGTATGAGTTTAAAAAAGAAGCGTTTGCCGACTTTTTTAAACGCCTGTTTGCAACATTGTGCTTGGTGGCACTTCCTGCTGTGTATTGGTACTTCGTTGGGAAAACGGGTAATGCACTTGGTTTTGGCAGTGCAGTGGGTCTTACGGTAATTATATTTGTTGTTTTTGCTTATCTTTTCCCCATGTGGGCAATAACGGATATACCCGTCGGCAAATGCGTAAAAAATGCAATATTGCTTGTTATGCTTGAATGGAAAAAGTCGTTGCTTATTATTGTAGGCTCTGCTGTTCCGAGTCTGATATGCTTCCTGTATCTTCCGTATTCATTCCCGATAATTGTGCTTGTATTGTATGCACTTACATGGCTTTATGAGGCGATGCTTGTTAATACGGCACTTGTGAGCAGAGGAATAATACCCGAAGCACAGGACGATGAAGCAACAGAGGAAGATTATCAAGCAGACAGCGAGAAAGAAAACAGCGAGCAGGAAAACTGATTATATGAAAATTAAAGATACCCCATAAGGATTTCACCTTATCGGGTATTTTTCTTTTTGTTATCTATTCAATAAAATCTTTAACGCTTCAATATATCCGTCAAAACCTTTACCCTTAATTGTGGCAATGCAAGCTTGACGAATATAGGATATCTTTCTGAATTCTTCACGTGTATCGGGGTCTGAAATATGCACTTCGACGGTTGGAATGCCAACGGACTTGACAGCATCCAAAAGTGCCACGCTTGTGTGGGTATAAGCACCCGGATTTATTATTATTCCGTCGATTTTGCCGTAAGCATTTTGAATTGCGTCCACCAAGTCACCCTCGTGGTTTGATTGGAAAAACTCGACCTCCGCTTTAAGCTCATAGGCATTTTTTTGTATGAGTGCAACAAGGTCTTGGTACGTTTCACTGCCGTATATGTGGGGTTCACGGATACCGAGCATATTTAAATTGGGGCCGTTAATAACAAGTATTTTCATTGAAATCACTCCATATTTTATTTGCCGCATCTTCAAGAGAAGTGCTGTTTATAATCACACGGTCACGGAATTTTTCATACATCGGCTTACGCTTTTCCTGCATTTGAATAAGTGCGTCAAAGTCCTTGGAAAGAGGCCTGCCATCGGTTGCAAGAGCCTTTATATCACGCTGTATCTCGTATATTATTCCGTTTTGGTGGAGGGGGAGGTAGTTTGCGTTTACAGTAACTATGCCGCCGCCCGTAATTATTATTTTTTCGCTTTTCTTGGCTTCTTCGGCTATTATTTGAGATTCTATCTGCCTGAATGCCGATTCACCGTCTTGACTGAATATTTCGGGAATGGTTTTACCTGCTTTTATGGATATAAGGTCATCGGTTTCAATGTATTCCCTTCCCGTCATGTTTGAAAGAATCTTTCCTATTGTGCTTTTGCCGCTTCCCGGCATACCTATAAGCACTATATTGGACGAATCCTTATAAAGCTTTGAAGTTATCGAATTACATATTGCATCGTCCAATACAGTATCGAAGAAAAGTTCTTCCGCCGCTTTTGCCTGTGCGGTGAGCATCATAAGACCGCCTGCACATTTTATGCCGAGTGACTCTGCCTGTGCAATAAGTGCAGTCCTTAAAGGATTGTATACAACGTCTGCAACGCCCGTGCAGTTTTTGAAGTTTTCAAGCGAGATGGGGGAGGACGCATTATCGGGATACATTCCTACGGGAGTTGTGTTTATTATTATATCGGCATCATAATGCTTGTTGAGATTTGAATAATTGTTTTCGCCGTTTCGGGAGATTACAATTACTTCTCTTGCTTTAAGGTTGTTGGCACAATAGCATACCGTTTTTGACGCTCCGCCGCTTCCGAGTACAAGCACTTTCTTGCCCGATAAATCGATGCCTGCGTATTTGAGCATATATTCAAAACCGTATTTGTCGGTATTGTAGCCGTAAAGCTTGCCATTGCGGCGAACCACCGTGTTTACCGCACCTATTTTTTCTGCTTCCGTTGATATGCAGTCACAAAAGCTCATTACATCTATCTTATACGGTATGGTTACATTTATTCCGCCAAGGTCGCTCCTTTTGACAAACGATTCAAGCTCGCTTGGCTCAAGCTCAAAAAGACTGTAATTGTTATTGCCCATGGCCTTATGTATGGGTACGGAATAGCTGTGACCGAGCTTTCTGCCTACAAGTCCGAAAAAACGCTCCATTCTTATGCCTCCAGATAGTTGCCCAAGAAAGTGAGTGCTTCACAGCTTTGTGAAAGGCTTTCAAGCATACCCACTGTTTTTTCGTCGGTAATACTTGCCGCAAGCTCAAAGAAGAACATGAACTCGAAATCATGTCCCACAATGGGGCAGCTTTCAAGCTTTAACAGGTTTATCTCCAAAGCTGCAAGCTTTGACAGCACTTCATAAAGTGCTCCCGGCTTATGCTCCAATGTGAGTATAAGGCTTATTCGGTTTGCTCCGCTATAAAGCTGAGTATCTTTTGCTATACATATAAAACGTGTGTAATTGTTATCGCTGTCCTGTATTGATGAAGCAATGGGCGAAAGTCCGTAAAGCTCTGCATTTGCGTGAGAAGCTATTGCGGCAATGCCGTCCTGAGTGCATGATGCCGCATACTGTGCCGCCATTGCCGTGTTTTCGCAAGGTACTATATTTACTTTATCGCCAAGCTGTTTTAAAAACTTACTGCACTGGCCTATTGCCTGGATATGCGAGCGAATTTCTTTTATATCTTCAAGACGTGTGCCTTTCTTTGCTAAAAGCTCATGCCTTATGCAGAGGCGTTCGCTTCTTACGATGCGTACGTTTTTCTTCAAAAGAAGCTCATAGGTTTCTCTGACCGAGCCGTTGGAGCTGTTTTCAATGGGCAGTATGCCAAACTCACAAAGTCCGCTTTCAACAGCATCGAAAACGCCCTCGAAATTTTTAAAGAAAACAAGATTGCCACGTGGAAACATTCTGTCTGCCGCAAGCTGTGAGTTTGCACCCTCAACACCTTGAACTGCTACAACTCCTGTTTCGGGGAATGAGCTTTTGGCGTTTTTAATAGCTGTCTGTATCTCATTGTAAAGTGAAGAATTACTGCCCAAGAGAGTGTCCTGATATGCACGGCTCAGTTCGAATATGGTGGAATAAAGGCGGTGCGAGAATTGTTCCATATCACCGCTTTGCTCCATCACGCTTTTTAGAATTTCACGCTCACGGGTGCGGTTTAATACGGGAAGACCGTTTGCTTTTTTATAATCCGCAACCTCTTTTGAAAGCGACATGCGTTCTAAAAACAGGGGGAGAAGCTTTGAGTCAATAGCGTCTATTCTATTTCTGATATCAAGCAAATCCATTTTTATTTTGCCTCCAATAATAAATCAAGGATTACGGTTGCACACACTGCTTCAACAACACTTACTGCACGAAGTACAACACAGGGATCATGCCTTCCGCCTATCGAAAGAGAAGTATTTTCCATTGTACTTAAGTCAACGGTCTGCTGTTGCTTGGATATTGACGGAGTGGGCTTGAAGCCTACACGCAAGGTTATGGGCATTGAGTTGCTTATTCCGCCTATTATTCCACCGTTGTTGTTGGTTTTTGTGACAATTTTTCCGTTCTGTATAATGAATGCATCGTTGTTTTCACTGCCCAAACGCTCACAGGCACCAAAGCCTGCACCGAATTCAAGCCCCTTTACGGCAGGGATTCCGAATATCGCAGATGCAAGTCGGTTTTCAATTCCGTCAAACATGGGTGAGCCGATACCTGCATCAACACCTATGATTGCACATTCCACAGTACCGCCCACAGAATCCCCGTCCTGTGCTGCTTTTGCTATAAGTGCTTTCATTTCTTCGCCTTTTGAATCACATATTACGGCGATATCTTTTTTTGCAACGGCATCAAAAAGCTCGTTTGACGGATAAAGCGGGAAATCATCATCTTTAACGGTGCCTATTGAAGAAATATGTGCACCGACATATATGCCGCGGCGTGCAAGTATCTGCTTTGCTATGCCGCCTGCTATGCAAAGCGGAGCTGTAAGTCTGCCGGAAAAATGACCGCTTCCACGCATATCGGCAAAACCGTTATAACGCATGAGTGCTGTGTAATCGGCATGGGAGGGGCGTGGCGTGTTTTTAAGCTTGGAATAATCCGATGAGTGCATATCGCTGTTTTCTATTATTGCACATACGGGGAATCCGTTGGTTACGCCGTTTGTTATTCCGGAAAGGAATATGGGCTCATCTTTTTCACAGCGTTTTGTTGCAAGCTTGTTTTTACCTGGTGCACGTCTTGACATGAAAGAAAAAAGTTCTTCCATATCTATAGCTTCGCCCGGAATAAGCCCGTCGATATTAACGCCTATGGCTTTTCCGTGAGATTCTCCGAATATTGATATTTTTAAGTTCTTTCCGTATTCAGATGACATATGAATGCCCTCCCAATGCTGTATGGTCTTCAAAGAATGCAGGGTATGATTTATTGACTGCTTCCGCTCCCAAAATCTCAACCTCGCC
>JAZNWT010000010.1:0-12265 GCA_045593465.1 Clostridia bacterium | reverse complement strand
CCCTTCTTGCCAAGGTACTTGACTCTGAGGTTTTCCAGCAGCTCAGCGCTGTCACATTCCAGTATGGCTTTGATGGAGCTGTCTCTAAGCTCCTGCATCATTTGTTTCATTCTTACCTCTCCTGTAGAAAAAAATAAAGCCTCCGTCCCACCAAGAGACAAAGGCTTATCATGCTTTGTTAACCACTCTTTTTCCCATAACACACAGGGGAAGCGACGCCATCTGAAAATGACCGATGCTGTAACGGGCATCTGCCGTTCTGACTTACGCAGAAACAAAGCCCTTCCGCTTCACTTCGTTCAGCCGACTGCTCCGGGCGGATATTCACACCGCATACACACCGCCTTACACCAACCGACGGTTCTCTTTGCCGTATATCGATACTACTCATGCCCTTCATTGCATTTATGTAATCAATATACTACACACCGAAGCAAATTGTCAATATTTCAGAGCTTGCTTTATTTTCCCGTGAGTGTTGCGACCATTACGGCTTTTATTGTGTGCATTCTGTTTTCCGCTTCGTCGAACACAACACTGTGTTTTGAACGGAACACTTCGTCCGTAACTTCCATTTCGTCAAGACCGTATTCCTCTTTAATTTTCTTTGCTACCGTGGTTTCAAGGTCATGGAACGAGGGCAGGCAGTGCAAAAACAGCACATCGGGGTTTTCTGTTGCCTTTATCATATCCATTGTAACTCTGTAAGGCTCAAGCATCTTTATACGCTCTGCATACTGATCCTCCTCGCCCATCGAAACCCAAACGTCCGTGTATATTACGTCCGCACCCTTAACGTCTGCTATATTGTCTGTAAGAGTTATGCTTGCACCTGTTTCTTTTGCAAGCTCACGCATTTCGCTAACCAGCTCTTCATTCGGAAAAAGTTCTTTAGGTGCAACCGCAACAAAATCCATACCCATTTTTGCCGCACCTATCATGAGCGAATTGCCCATATTGTTTCTTGCATCACCCACATATACAAATTTTATCTCATTAAGGGGCTTGCTGCTGTGCTCCATTATTGTGAGCATATCCGCCAAAATCTGCGTGGGATGATATTCGTCCGTAAGTCCGTTCCATACGGGTACGCCCGAAAACTCGCTGAGCTGTTCAACAAGCTTTTGGGAAAATCCTCTGTATTCTATACCGTCATAAAATCTGCCGAGAACTTTTGCCGTATCTTCGATAGATTCCTTGCTTGCCATCTGCGAGTTAGTAAGGAAAGTTGCATTTCCTCCCTCGTCATAGCACGCCACTTCAAACGAACAGCGTGTACGTGTGGAGGTTTTATCAAATATAAGAACAACATTCTTTCCCTCAAGAAGCTTATCCCTTATTCCGTTCTTTTTCTTTTGTTTTAATTCCTTTGCAAGCATCAAAAGATGCATTATTTCTTCGGGAGTATAATCCTTCAATGTTAAGAATGATCTTCCTTTAAGACAAACAGCCATAATATCTCTCCTTAATAACTGATTTTATCATTATAAACCAAAAAAATACATCTTGCAAGCATATTTATGCATTCAAGATGTATAAAGCAACTGTTTTATAATAATATTATTCTGTTTTGTATGTTATTCCGTGATTAAAAATGCACGAAGCTTGTCAAAGTCATTTTCATCGGAAAGCTTCAATTCAAGCCCAACCATTCTTTCATCTTCAAACATTTGTGTGAGTGCAATATATTGACAAAGCGTTGACTTCATATTAAGCCTGTCACCCTCACTTGTAAGCAGTTCAACACTGCCGTTGCACGAAGCGACTGCTTCAAAAAATTTGCGAGGCTCGGTAATATTCTTTATCTGCATATCCGTATCCCCTCTCTTGTTTTGATATAAACAGTATGAAGCATTATTTGTCGAAAAGCAAGACAAACCGTGTTTTTATACAATAAAATTTATAATATATGTTCTTATCTTCTCTTATACATTACGATTTCGGGGTTCTTTCCCAGCTCACCGTATTCGCAAACAAGCAGAAAATCCATTCCCGCAACCAAACCGAAGCATCTGTCACCGCCAAACTCGCATTCTATCTGATTTCCGAGATAAATGCTCCTGTCGTCCAAAAGCTTCACACTTTCGCCGTTTGGAAGCGGATATTCCAAATTTACATAGCTTCCGCAAAGAGGATACAGCTCGTCCGCTTTTCCCATTAACTCTATTCCAAGGGAGTTGAACTCATCAATTAAAGTCTGCTTAAGCTCCAAATACTTTTCCATTCCGCCTATCTTTATATATCTTGCAACAAAACATTGCTTGCCGAAAGGACAACCGTCTGTTTGAATACAGCCCTTGCAGGTCTTATCTTTAAAATCACATTCCTTACAGTTTGCTCCGCAGATTGACATAGCTTTTCTCCTTTGTCTGTCTCAAGGCTTACTCTCATTAAGCGTAAATTTCCACTTGCAGCAGCAATTACTGTCCGTAACATCGGGATAACAGCTCAAGCACTCGCACGAAAACCTGTCATCAATCGCCTTTGCAAAGCCTTCATATTCAATTATGCCGACCGACTTGCACGGATGAAGATTCATTCCCTTTCTTTCCCTTGCTCTTTGCACTCTGCAATCCACGAAAGTATAGATCAAAGTATTCCCGTCGATTTCAAACGTGTCATTATTCATGCACGCCCAAAGTCTAAGCTCCAAAGCCTTTTTAAGCCCCTCGATTCCTCCGTGCTCATCAAGCTTCAAAAACTCTTTTATACGCTTTGCCTCAATAACGGTAAACCTCCGCCACGCTTCCTCATCATGATATATGGCTTCCTCCATGCCGTGTTTTTTCTCAATAGACTGAAACCACACACCATCCATCGCAATCCAATTCTTTGCACCCATCTCAATGAGTTCAATCAGCTCTTCCTTGGTATATTGCGAAAGCTTTTCAAAATTCTTTTTACTACAGCTCATACATTATCCTTTAAGTTTAGAGTTCAGAGTTATGAATTGGGGTGTTGCCCGAATGTTATGATATGATTGCCTTTTTAAACAACTTTGCCGAAGGCAAATCATAACACGGCGAAGCCATTCATAGCTGACAACTTGCCGTAAGGCAATCATAGTTGAATGGGAATAAGGCTTTGCCTTATTCCCATTCAATTGTCGATACGGGTTTGGGTGAAAGGTCGTAGAGAACTCGGTTAACGCCTTTTACTTCTTTTAAGATACGGTCTGTTATCTTGTGGAGTATGGGCCATTCAAGTTCTTCGACTGCCGCGGTCATTGCGTCTATTGTGTTGACCGCACGGATAACTACGGGATATTCAAACGAACGCTTGCCGTCCTTTACTCCCGTTGATTTTACATCGGGAACTACGGTAAAATACTGCCATACTTTTTTGTCAAGTCCTGCTTTTGCAAACTCATCACGGAGTATTGCATCGGATTCGCGGACGCATTCAAGGCGGTCACGTGTGATTGCACCTATGCATCTTACGCCGAGTCCGGGGCCGGGGAAGGGCTGACGATATACCATATGTTCGGGAAGACCGAGTTCTAAGCCACAGGCTCTTACTTCATCTTTAAAGAGGAATTTAACAGGCTCAACGAGTTTGAAGTCGAGGTCTTCGGGAAGTCCGCCTACGTTGTGGTGAGACTTAACAACTGCCGCTGTTTTTGTTCCGCTCTCAACGATGTCGGGATAAATTGTGCCCTGTGCAAGATATTCAATGCCGCTTAACTTACGTGCTTCTTCCTCAAATACACGGATAAATTCAGCACCTATTATCTTACGCTTTGCTTCGGGCTCTGCCACGCCCTCAAGCTTTGAGAGAAATCTGTCGGTAGCGTCGATATATGTGAGGTTTGCACCGAGCTGGTTTTGGAATACCTCAACAACATCTTCACTTTCGCCCTTACGCATAAGACCGTGGTTTACATGAACGCAGTAAAGCCTGTCACCTATTGCTTTTACAAGCAATGCCGCAACAACCGAGCTGTCAACACCGCCCGAAAGTGCGAGCAATACCTTACCGTCACCGACCTGTTTGCGAACAAGCTCTATCTGGTCTGCAACAAAGTTTTTCATGTTCCAATTTGCTTCTGCTTTGCAGGTTTCAAAAAGGAAGGGCTTTAAAAGTGCTTTTAATTCTTCATCGCAAGCAGGCAGTTGTGCTATATCTTCTGCTTTCTGTTTAGTTTTATGGTCTATGACCAATGTGGGAATGCTTCCGTCATAAATAAAGTCGCCTGCAAAAATTTCTTCGCCGTTTACGATATTGTTTTTGCCGCCGTTTATGACTATGCCCTTAACGCCCGTCAAAGCATAGAGTTCTTCTTTTGTTATGTCATGGGGATATATTTCGCTGTATACGCCCAATGCACGAATTGCTCTTGCGACACGGGAATTATCCTCGCTACCGAGGTCAAGTATTACAATAATGTCCTGTTTCATGTTTTAATCCTCCGATTTAAGCTTCAAAAAGCTGTAAAAACAGTTTATCAAAATTGAAGCCGACTTACAATGCTTTTATTTACTTTTTAGAACGGTATAAACAGCACGAATAACAGGAAATAAATTGTTTTCATTTTGTTTTTTTCTACGCTTGTATATTTGTGTTATTATATAATCAGTTTTAATAAACTAATAAAAAAGAGAGGGTTTTAAAAATGAGAAAGTATTTATCTGAATTCATCGGCACATTCGTACTCGTACTGTTTGGTTGCGGCACAGCTGTGTTTGCAAACAGTGCTTCTTTGGCTGCTCCCATAGGCTTGCTTGGCATATCCTTTGCGTTCGGTCTTGCAATCGTTGCAATGGCATATTCCATCGGCAACATTTCGGGTTGTCATGTTAACCCCGCTGTTTCCCTTGCAATGTTCCTTTCGGGCAAGCTTAACGTCAAAGACTTCATCGGCTATGTCGTTGCACAGTTTGCAGGCGGTATCGCAGGTGCGGCACTTATTCCTGCGATTAAGGGCTTCTCAACTCAGGCAATCGACGGTCTCGGTCAGAACGGCTACGGTGCACTTTCCGCAGCAGGCATTGATATGTGGGGTGCAATAATCGTTGAGATAGTTCTCACATTTGTTTTCGTTCTTGTTATATTGGGTGTAACTTCAAAGGAAAAGTACGGCTCCGTTGCAGGTCTTGTAATAGGTCTTTCACTTACACTCATACATATTTTGGGTATTCCCCTTACGGGAACATCCGTTAACCCTGCAAGAAGCTTCGGTCCCGCTCTTATCGGCATGAACACAAATCCCGATGCATTCGGTCAGGTTTGGGTATTCATCCTTGCTCCCTTGGTCGGTGCAGTGCTTGCGGCTCTTGTTTGGAAGATACTCGACAACAGCAAGCAGGAAGCATAAACTTAGCTTTGACTTCATGTGCGGTACATTCTATAATGAGTGTACCGTACTTTTTTATTGAAGAGGTTTTAGTATGATACGCCAAATTATAAAAATCGATGAAGAAAAATGCAACGGTTGCAGTGCGTGTGCAAAAGCCTGCCATGAAGGTGCAATAGAGATGATAAACGGCAAGGCAAAGCTTACCCGTGAGGATTACTGTGACGGTTTGGGCGATTGCTTGCCTGCCTGTCCCATGGACGCAATAACATTTGAAGAAAGAGAAGCTAAGGAATATAACGAAGCCGCCGTACTCGAATCCAAACAGAAAAAAGCCGCCGCCAAAATTCCTTGCACTTGTCCGAGCACAATGGCAAAAGCAATAAACCGCAGTGATTCTCAATGCGTTTCTGCCCCCGCTGCCACTGCAAGTCAGCTTTCGCAGTGGCCCGTGCAGATAAAGCTTGTACCCGTAACCGCTCCGTATTTTGATAATGCTAATCTGCTCATTGCCGCAGACTGCACTGCATATGCTTACGGAAACTTCCATAACGAGTTCATACGTAAGCATATCACTTTGATAGGCTGTCCCAAGCTTGACGAGGGCGATTATACCGAAAAGCTGACTGCCATTATTTCAAACAACAATATTAAAAGCGTGACCGTAGTACGCATGGAAGTACCCTGTTGCGGCGGAATCGAATATGCAACAAAACGTGCTTTGCAAAACAGCGGCAAATTCATACCGTGGCAAATAGTAACCATATCAACTGACGGAAGAATAATTGATTAAAATTATGCAGAAATAAAAAAAGAGAGGCATTTGCTTCTCTCCTTTTTTGTTTGCTTAACTTAAGTTTACGCCACTATATCGCCCTGATGTGTTATGAGTGTTGCATCATACACGCCGTCAACACGGACGAATTTTTCAACGAAGCCTGTTTCGTTGTCATGCAGACGAAGCTCCATTGTAAGCTCAATACCGTCTTTGCGTGCTGTCTTGCTCTTTAAGCGTGCATTGGGAAGCTGTTTTACCATCTGCTTTACAGCTCCTGATGCAGCTTCATGATAATGAACGATGAAAAGATAGGGCATACTTGCCTTTGCTTTGAAAACATTCACGAGTATCATCATAAGGCCTATTATCAAGCCTGCGATGACCGCAACATCATAGAACTTTGTACCGATTGCAATACCTTCACCGACTGCCCAGAACATGAAGACTGTGTCGATGGGATCTTTAACTGCTGTGCGGAAACGGATTATCGACAACGCACCGACCATACCCAAGCTCAATGTAAGGTTGTTGTTTATGAGCATGAGCATGAGTGAGGTTACGAGCGTGAGCATTACAAGGCTCAAATTAAAATTGCGTGAGTACATTACTCCGCCGAAGGTCTTTTTATATATGAAGAAGATATAAAGACCTGCCAAAAGTGCAATAGCAAGTGTTACTATTACCTGGAGCGGCTGTACTGTAATGGTGAAAAGTTCTGAAAAGTTCATTTTTTGATCCTCCTGTCGTTTTGTTATATCACAATTCCATTTTTCTGCACAAGCAATATTTGCTTACGGCACTTCTCAGCGGTGCATCTATCTGTAAAAGCGAGCGTATGTATGTTGGCAAATACTCATTGTATTTTATTTCGAGTACCATATCGCCCTCGGTTATTACGGGATACGTGGGCAGATTTTTATTGAACATATCCACGCTTCTGTAAGCTGTTCTGATATCCTTATCAAATGTGATTCTTACATCCTGATGGGGAAATACATACGGTTCACGCATATAGTCAACAATTACTCTCGGCGAAATACGCTTTGTTGCAAACTCTGCAAACATTCGTCTTGCAAAAGGCTCATCCCTGTAAAGCAGGAATGAATAATCGCCCATCATTATACGCTGATATTCCTCGCCCGAAAGCGAAATTGCATCTTTTTTGATGTATGCCCCGTCCTTATGCTTACATTCAAGCTTTATAACTCTCGACGACATATTGTATATGCGTATTCTGAATTTATCACGGCTGTCTATTCCGTCAAGCTTATGTCTGAAAGCCGAATCGTTAAGGTCATCAAAATACAGGCTTCTTATGAAATATTCGCCGTTTGCATCGGTGTTTGCATCGCTTTGCAATGTTTCGCCAAGCCTTTTTGACAGCAAAAGATAATCGCTGTGCTTTATGTAATATTTCAATTCGTGGCGGTATCCCTTTTCCATCAGCCGAACACCTCCTTCATGTAGCTGTCCGAAAGCCCCAGTTCATCTTTTAGGTGCTGTTTAACTATTTCGGGACGTTTCACAGCAAAATCCTTTATTTTTTCGATATTTCGTTTCCAGCCCGAGTATGATGCAGCATTTGCATCGTTTGGCATACCCATAAATGTTGCGGAGTTGAATTTCTCCCTTTCACGCTCTATTTCGGGTTCCAAATATGATGCAAGCTCATCTGCAAGCTTAATAACCCTGTCGGGAGCATAAACCGTTTCCATAAGCTCTGCAAATCTGCGGACAAATTTATCTTTAAACGATGAATTTTTCAGCAGTGCAACAAACAAGGGTGAGCAGTTCTGCGTACTTGTCAAACGCTTGTTCAATGTGTTGTGCGTTACATCACTTGCCCACGACCAGCAGAAATCGTAGTATATCCACTTCCACTTGCCGCCGTCAACTTTGTAATATTGAATATTGGCATAGTCGGAGTTTCGCACATATATTTCGCATATCATGTAATCCATAAGGCTCTGCAAGTCAACACGTGCCTCAACATATGCATATGCATCGGAGTTTGAAAGGTCGTGGCTGTTTACATAGTCCATAAGCTTGAGCCATTCTGCGTTTGTGCCGTAGGTTATCTTTGTGGACGCTTTCATTATATCCATGTTTTCCGTATCTTCAATGCCCTCATGCTGTGCAACAAAGAAACGGTTGCGTTTTTCCTTCATGAAGTATACGCCCCAATATTCGCCGTTTAAATACAGCACATAGGGTTTGTATGCCTGATATAAAAACGCTACGTCACTGCCCTCCAAAAGCCCTGTTGACAGCTCGTCACATATTTTTGAAGCGTATTGATCCTGCCCTCCGCAACGAAGCACGATTGCTTTGTACTCGGTAAACTCTCGGTTATCGAAGAAAGCATACTCCATTCGATTGTTTCCGTATAAGGAATCGGCAATAACATTAAAGCCTTTCTGTGCACGACCTCTGCCGAAGCTTCCTGCAATACGTATTTTTACATTTTGGGAGAAAACCTCTTTGCCGCCGTCGTCAAACACGGAAAATGCCGCCGCTCGTTCCCAATTTTCGCCCCTTTGCGAGAAGTTTGCACTTGAGAACGGGAATGCTTCTCCGCTTATGTAATTTGAGCCGTAAGCATATATGCCTATATCGTCGTCCCAAAGATTCTTCGGGTCTGTCACAAGTGTTACCACGGGCAATTCATGGTTAACATTATCCGCTTTGAAAAGATATGTTCCCGAATTGCAATAGCCGTTCATATAACCGTCACGCACTGCAACGGCTCTTATTACCGTATTTTTATTTAATGTGATGGGGCCTGTATACTTTATTGAATTACTCGTGGGAGTTGTGCTGTCGGTCGTATAATATATCGTTTCGCCTGCCTGTGCTGAAATCTCGACCGCTATCTCACCGTCATAAATTCCCGGAACGGTTATAAACTTCGGCATTGATGTAACGCCCTTTTGACCTTCGCCGTTTACTTTGCCGGGTGTGGGCGATGAAAATACAATGGGCTCACCATCACTGCTCCTGCCGCAGCTTGTGTTTCCTTTTTGGGAATTGCTTGCAAGCTTATCGACAAGTTTCGCTTCCGAGTCAAACAAAAAAACCGTTTCACCCTGTCCGCTTATACCGAAGTTTGTATGCAGATTAGTTTTTTTTTGACTTTCACCGCTGTCGTTTCCCGAAGCAAATACAACTATATATTCATTCGGCTCAATGCTGATATCGGGAAAAAGCCACTTTGCAGGATTGTTCGGATTATCGGATAAAGCGTAACCCGAAAGCGAAACAGCTTCGCTTCCTTTATTGTGAAGCTCCAGCCAATCGTAATATACGCCGTTTGAGGCGGCGTATGTGTTTGAGTTTAAGCTTGATATTTCCGATATGTATAAATCGCCGAGAGCTAAATTAAGGCTTTTCATAAACTCACGGTAACCGTCGTCCGTGTTGGCATAATTCGGAGTTGCCGCCGAGCAAATTTCAAAATCTCCCGTACCGTCGGTGCTTCTTGCCATTGAGATATCATCTTCTTGACGGGAATATGAATAGCTGTCAACTATTTTACCTCTTGAGCTTGTAAGAACTACGTCTTCCTCATATGCACGGAGCGAAAAAGGTGCATGCAGCTCTTCATCGCCTGCTTTGCTTTCATTGCCCGAGCAGAATATTATAAGGTAACCCTTGGGCTGTATTTTTACTCCGTCGGGGAGCTTGTATTTAAGCGGCTGTGAAATACTGTCCGAAATTCCAAAGCCCGATAAATCAACAACTTCATCTGTTGAATTGTATATTTCTATCCAATCGGAATATACGCCGTACTTATCTTTTATTGTTGTGGCGTTGCTTGCCATAAACTCGTTTATGTAAACGCCTATATCCTCACCCTCAAGCAGGTATGCTTCATACTGCAAAACACCCTCTGCATTGTTTATGTATCCGGGTGTGGGCTGCATTTCAATCCATTCTTCGATATTTTCAACATTTCTTGAAAGTGTACTGCCCGAAGCTGTAGCACGCAGTGTGAGCGAGTCAACAAGATGACTTGAGCTGTCATACAAAACTATATCATCGGTTGCCGTTATTTTAAACGGTGCGTGAAGCTCGTCCTTTGCTTCTCCTGAGCAGTAAACAACAATGTATCCGTGTGCTTTAATTACAGTACCCGACTTAAATACGAATTTCGGAGTGCCTATTTCGTCCGAAAGACCGTATCCGCCGATATCTGCATCTTCATCACTGTTGTTGTAAAGCTCTATCCAATCGGGATAATCGCCGTAATTATCCGACACGGAGCCTTTATTGCTTGACATTATCTCATTAAGTACAACGGTTGAAACCGTTTTATCTCCGCCTGCATTTTTTGCATTCGAAAAATAGATGATAAGTGCTACGATCAAAATTATCATCATTACAACGGCAAGTATCAGAAGCTTAATACGATTTCTTCTTTTCATAATCATTCATCCTTCTTTTCGGAGGATAGTATACCACATATTGCGTATTATCAAAAGGGGTAAACACAAATCGTCATAATTTTAGTTTTAATTCATTAGCCCGTGCATACGCATCGCTCTTCTTTATTTCAAGCACCGCACTTGCCTGTTTTGCAGCATCCTTAACGCTCATTCCGCTCATTAAAAGCTCTGAAATATAAGCATCAACGTCTTCTTTGCTTGCTTCTTTTTCTTCACAAGCACCCGAAACAACAATTACGCACTCACCCTTTGGCGGTATTTCGCTGTATTTTTGAGAAAGCGAAACCAAAGTGCCTCTTACGGTTTCTTCAAAATGCTTTGTTATCTCGCGTACAATTGCGGCAGCTCTGTCACCCCAAACCTTTGAAAGCTCAAGCAATGTTGCAGATACGCGTAGAGGACTTTCATATATTATGAGTGAGCCGTTGTGCTTTGAAAGCGAGGCTATTTCTTCACGACGTTCCTTACCGCTTCTTGGGAGAAAGCCCACGAAGCAAGCGTTTTTTGTTCCCAAACCCGATAATACAAGAGCCGTTAATGATGCCGAAGCACCGGGAAGCACCTCAAACGGCACATTGTTTTTTATACAGGCAGATACGAGCTTTTCACCGGGGTCCGATATTGCGGGCATACCCGCATCACTTACGAAAACAAGAGTGTCGCCCGAAATTATGCGATTTACGATTTCTTCGCCTCTTGCATTTTCGTTATGCTCATGGCAGGAAATAAGTGTTTTTTTTATGTCGTAATGATTTAAAAGCCCAATAGTATGACGTGTATCCTCTGCATATATTGCATCGGCTTCTTTTAAAACTCTCAACGCACGAAGCGTTATATCCTCCATATTTCCTATGGGCGTTGCACACAGGTAAAGCTTGCCGACCGCCTTTACATCTCCCATATAAGTCCGTCCTTTCCGCCCTTTTTAGCTTCGATAAGAATGCAGTTGATTTTTTTGTTTTCGCTGTCCGAAAAAATCGGTTTTACTCTTTTGGGCATCAGTTTGTGTGATATTAAAGCCGCACAACAGCAGGCAAAGCGTGAGGCTGGATAGACCATATACAGCTTACCGCCGTTTTTTAAAAGTTTTGAAGCAGAATATGCAAGCTCGTCCATACTTAAGGTATCATCATGCCTGCTGTTTCTGCTTATTTCGTTGTCGTTTTTCGTTGAGCCGCTAAAATACGGTGGGTTGCACACAATAACGCTGAATTTTTCATAACCCAATTCTTTGTGCAGTTTTCTTATGTCACCGCAAAGCACATTTATACTGCTTTGCTGATTATTCAGCTCAACACTTCTTTTTGCCATATCCGCCATATAAGAGTCTATCTCAACAGCGGTGAAAGAGGCTTTGTATCTTCCCTCAAGGAGTATTGCAAGTATTCCCGTGCCAGTGCCTATATCGAGCACGGTATCGTTTTTTGAAAGCGTGACAAAATCCGCAAGCGAAACCGCATCGCTTCCGTATGCAAAAACATCTTCCCTGCGAATTATCCTTAGAGAGTTTTCGAAAAGGTCGTCTATTTTTTCATTTTCGTATAACATCTTTAATATTATAACTTTAAACTTGAATTATGGGAATAATATCATTGACAAAAATGCAATGTGCAGATAAACTTTTTCTTTGTTGGAGGACTTGAAAAATGCAGGAAAACAAGAAATTTTATATAACTACACCGATTTATTATCCCAGTGATAAACTTCATATAGGCCACAGCTATACAACCGTGGCGGCAGATGCCATAG
>JAZNWT010000009.1:0-2774 GCA_045593465.1 Clostridia bacterium | reverse complement strand
ATGGCCCTCGCACTGTTGAAGTTTATGTTAAGGGTCCCGGCAGCGGTGGTGAAGCAGCTATCCGTGCTTTGCAGACAGCAGGCTTGGATGTAAACATGATCAAAGACGTGACGCCCATACCGCACAACGGTTGCCGTCCGCCTAAGCGTAGAAGAGTATAAGGAGGCAAACGACAATGGCTAGATATACAGAATCCGTTTGCAGACAGTGCCGCAGAGAAGGCACAAAGCTGTTTCTGAAAGGTGAACGCTGCTACAGTGCAAAATGTGCTGTTTTGAAGCGTCACACAATCCCCGGTCAGCACGGCCAGTCCAGAGCGAGAAAGCAGTCTGAATATGGCTTGCAGCTCCGTGAAAAGCAGAAGTGCAGAAGAGCATACGGCATATTGGAATCCCAGTTCAGAAAGTACTATGACATGGCTACGAATATGCGTGGCATAACAGGTGAAAATATGCTTTGCCTCTTGGAACGCAGACTTGACAACGTAGCTTATCGCCTCGGTTTCGGCTCCAGCCGTCCCATGGCTCGTCAGCTCGTCAACCACGGTCATATTTTGGTAGACGGTAAGAAGGTCAACATCGCTTCCTACCTCGTAAAGCCCGGCCAGGTTATCAGCATAAAGTCCGGCAGCCGTGATATCGAAGTTCTTAAGGACTTGAGAGAGCAGGGTGCAGCAAGAACAGTTCCCACATGGTTGGAACTTGACGCTGAAAATCTTTCCGGTAAAGTCGTCACAATGCCGACTCGTGAAGATATCGACCTTACGATTGAAGAGCACCTCATCGTTGAGTTCTACTCAAGATGATGACAACATATAATTGATATATTGTTGTAATGCCCGATCGACAATTTCAAGAGAGGGGAAATATTTAATGATAGAAATCGAAAGACCCAAGATTGAATGCGTAGAAGTCGGTGATGATTTCGGTACGTTTGTGGTAGAACCGCTTGAGCGTGGCTTCGGCACAACGCTCGGCAATTCACTCCGCAGAGTGTTGCTTTCGTCATTGCCGGGAGTAGCCGTATCATCCGTAAAGATAGACGGCGTTCTCCATGAGTTTTCAACGATAGAAGGAGTAAGAGAGGACGTTACGGAAATAATCCTTAATCTTAAGGAACTTATAGTTAAGCTTCACAGCGACGGCCCCGTAACAGTAACTATCGATGCAAACGGCGAAGGCGAGGTCACAGCAGGTGACATTATCGCAGATGCTGATGTAGAAATAGTCAACAAGGATCTCCACATTGCTACATTGGGCAAGAATGCAAGACTTTACATGGAAATAGTCTTGGAGCATGGCAGAGGTTATGTCAGTGCTGACAGAAACAAGAAGCCCGGAATGCCCATCGGACAGTTGGCGGTTGACTCGATATTTACACCTATCCGCAAGGTAAACTTCCGTGTTGAAAATACACGCGTAGGTCAGATAACTGACTATGACAAGCTTACTTTGGAAGTTTGGACAGACGGCAGCACAAAGCCGGACGATGCAGTCAGCTTGGCAGCTAAGATCTTGACAGAGCATCTTACATTGTTCGTCAATTTGACGGATCATGTTCAGGGTGTTGAGATCATGGTTGAAAAAGAAGAAGATAAGAAAGAAAAGATACTCGAAATGACTATCGAGGAACTTGATCTTTCGGTTCGTTCCTTCAATTGCTTGAAGCGTGCAGGTATCAACACGGTTGAAGAACTTGTACAGCGTAATGAAGAAGAAATGATGAAGGTTCGTAACCTCGGACGCAAGTCTTTGGAAGAAGTTCAGCATAAGCTGGTCGGACTCGGACTTTCGTTGCGTCATAACGAAGACTAATAAGGAGGAATAGACAATGCCAAACCGTAAACTGGGCAAATCTCCTAATCAGCGTGCCGCTTTGCTTCGCAGCCTTACAACGGCTCTGATATGGAACGGTAGAATAATCACGACAGAAGCTCGTGCAAAGGAAATACGCCCCATCGCAGAGAAGTTAATCACTCTTGCTGTTAAGGAGTATAAGAATACTGAGGTTGTCAAGAAGGAATCCCGTAACGATAAGGATCAGATCGTTACTTTGGAAGTAACAAACGACCTTCCGAGCAAGCTCCATGCACGTAGACAGATGATGTCCTACTTGTATGATGTAACGCCTGAAAAGCTCCCCAAGGAGACAAAGCCCGAATACCGTGCACGTATGAAGGACAAGGCACACCCCGTTATCGAAAAGCTCTTTGGCGAAATCGCACCCAAGTGCGACGGCAAAAAGGGCGGCTACATTCGCATCGTTAAGATGGGTCCCCGCAGAGGCGACGCAGCTGAGATGGCACTTATCGAGATAATATAATCTGAATGTAGAAAATATATTTAAAATTAAAATCGGCATTTGAACATTTACCTCAAATGCCGATTTTTATGTCTTTTCAGCAAGACTTGGGCTTTTTCGCAGGATAAAAATACTTGAATAAAGCAATATAAAACAGTAAACGGCTTCTGCACACGCCTTGACTTTTCAATGTACGTAAACTATAATTCTCTGTGGTAAAAAAGTATAGTTGTTATAGGAGAAGAAACCATGTCAACAAGATATGAGCCGAGTATAATCGAACCTAAATGGCAAAAGATTTGGGATGAAGCACATTGCTTTGAAGCAGAAGCTTCCCATGATAAGCCTAAATTTTTTCCGCTCATTGAGTTCCCGTATCCTTCGGGTGCAGGCCTCCATGTAGGACACCCCCGTTCAAATACGGCACTTGATATAATTGCACGTAAACGCCGTATGGAAGGCTACAATGTTCT
>JAZNWT010000008.1:0-3897 GCA_045593465.1 Clostridia bacterium | reverse complement strand
GGAGTAGGCACGGGTGTTGCCGTGGGAGTAGGCACAGGTGTTGCCGTCGCCGAAGGCACACTGCTTTCCTCCATGACAATTTTATATCCGTTCCATGTATCCTTTGTGTTATTTGAAGTCCACACGAGCTCATACCACCATGTATAGTATATAGCAAACGAAGAATGTGTATTTCCGAAAACAAGCTGACCAAAGCTATCGGGAACAGAACCCAAAAAATATGCCTTCTTCAAAGAGGAACAGTTATAGAACGCCATATTTGAAATGGCATTCAATGATTCCGGCAGGGTAATTTCCTTAAGGCTCTGGCAGGTAACAAATGCACCCATACCTATTTTTTTAACATCTTTTCCTACGCTTATACTTTCAAGAGCAGTATGGCAAAAAAACGCATAATCGTTTATTGCAGTAACACCATCCGAAACAATTACTTTCTTTATGTCTTTACTGTATGTATTCCATGGCGGAAGATTTTTGCTTGAGTATTTTTTCATTTCACCGCTGCCGTTTATAGTTAAAACGGCAGACGCAGAATCATACGTCCAAGTAACATTTTCGCCGCAGCTTCCGCTCTGCGTCTGAGCAAAAGACACGGTTGAAAACAATCCCACCATCAACATTAAAGCAAGCAAAGCACTTATACACTTTTTCATTGTTCCATCTCCTAAATGTTAGTTTGCAGTTTAAAAATAAGTATACACCGTATACATTATCACACACATTCTAAATTTTTTCAATGTTTCTGTTTATTATGCATACAGTCCAAAAAAATGTAATGTATTCATATATCCTTGAATTGTAATAAATATAATGGTACAATTTGCTTATGCACATAATGCTTGTAAACGATGACGGAATATTTGCCGAAGGAATACGTGCACTTGCTCTCGGTCTTAAAGAAAAATACGATATTTCAATAGTTGCACCCGAGCATGAGCACAGCGGCTGCTCCCACCATTTTACGATGGCGGTGCCTTTGCGTACCCGTAAAATTAAGCTTCCGCTTTTGGAGGATATTGATTCCCACGCCATAAGCGGCACTCCCGTTGACTGCACAAAAATAGGCGTTGGCACGCTTTTCCCTCAAACCGATATAGTTATTTCGGGTGTGAATTCAGGTGCTAATCTGGGCACGGACACGCTTTATTCGGGCACTGTTGCCGCCGCAATGGAGGGTTTCTTCCTTGATAAGGGAGCACTTGCAATTTCCATAGATTCCTACTCTCCCAAGCATCTTGATACAGCCGTTACGGCAGCGTTTTACGGGATCGAGCTTTTGAAAAAGCAGCCATCTCCCATTCTTTTAAACATGAATGTTCCCGATATTCCTTTTTGCGAAACAAAGGGCTTTAAATTTGCCGCTTTAAGCAGGCAGGATTACGGCAACTCTTACGAAGAACGCATAGACCCTCGCAATCAAAAATATTATTGGACTCCTTTTGAGCGTATAAGCGACATGAAAAAGAATTTTGAAAAGGACGAATATTGGTTAAAGGAAGGCTTTATAACCATAACTCCGCTTATGACGGATCTTACCGACAAAGCTTTGCTTGATAAGCTTTCCACTTCTTGCGACCTTTTTTCGGAGGTAGAAAAGCATGAGCAGCAATGACCTTCTTTCCAGAATAAATTTTGCATATAAAACGTTGAGCAAAGGTCAGCGTAAAATTGCAGATTATATAACCGCAAATTACGATAAGGCGGCTTTTATTACGGCTGCAAAAATGGGCAGTACCGTTGGAGTAAGCGAGTCCACCGTGGTTCGTTTTTCCTACGCTTTAGGCTATGACGGTTATCCGTCACTTCAGCGTGCACTGAAAGAAATGATACGAAACAAGCTCACAAGTGTACAGCGTATAAAGCTTAATGCCGATATGGACGAGGATAATATTTTAGAGTCCGTTTTAAAGGCAGATATGCAGAATATTCGTCTTACGGTTGAAAACATAGACAATCTTGCTTTCAAAAACGCACTCGAAGCACTTGAAAACGCAGAGCATATATACATCGTGGGCTTAAGGAGTGCGGCTCCGCTTGCACAATTCCTTTCGTATTATCTTAATTTTATACGTGAAAATGTAGTTGCGGTAAACTTACGCATGAGCGATATTTACGAAAGCATGATGCGAATCGGCGAAAACGATGTATGCATAGGCATAAGTTTTCCCCGTTATTCAACAAGAACAGTCGATGCACTTAAATTTGCAAAGAGTCAAAAAGCAAAGATAATTGCTTTAACCGATGCACTTCACTCCCCCATTGCCGCACTTGCGGATTATCCGCTCATTGCAAGGAGCGATATGGTATCTTTTGCAGATTCATTCGTTGCACCGTTAAGTCTTATAAATGCAATAATCGTTGCATTGAGCTTAAGAAATCAAGACAAAGTTTGCGAACATTTCAATTTGCTTGAAAGCGTTTGGGGTTCTCAAAAAGTATACATGGCAGAAAATCAGGTATTGCATAATGGAAAACAGTAATAAAAAACGTGTGGCAGTAATAGGAGGCGGTCCTGCAGGTATTCTGTCAGCCGCATATGCCGCAAAAGGCGGAGCTTTTGTAACGCTGTTCGAGAAGAACGAAAAGCTCGGAAAAAAGCTTTACATCACAGGCAAAGGACGCTGCAACATAACAAATGCTTCCGATATTCAAAATATAATGGCAAACACGATGAGAAACCCAAAGTTTCTTTACAGTGCTTTAAACAATTTCGACAGCTTTGATACTGTTTCGCTTATTGAATCGCTGGGTGTTAAAACCAAGGTTGAGCGTGGAAACAGAGTATTTCCCCTTTCTGATAAGTCAAGCGACATTTTAAAGGCATTTACGACACTTTTAAAAGACTGCAAGGTCAACGTGCGTCTTAATTCTTCCGTTACAGACATAAAAAAAGAAGATTCCGTATTTTTTGTGGAGGTAAACGGAGCGGAAGAAACATTCGATGCTGTAATTTTGGCAACGGGCGGTGCAAGCTATCCGCTTACCGGCTCAACAGGTGACGGTTACGGTTTTGCCGCCGCTTTGGGGCACACCGTAACTTCGATTCGTCCCTCCCTCGTACCTTTTGAAACAGTTGAGGAATGGCCGTCTGCCTTGAGCGGTCTGTCGCTTAAAAATGTAACTTTAAGCGTATTTAAAAACAACAAAAAGGTTTACAGCGAGCTTGGAGAGATGCTTTTTACGCATTTCGGCGTATCGGGACCTTTGGTATTGTCAGCATCGGCATATGTCTGCGATTCACCCGAAGAAGCAAAGCTTTTTATCGACTTAAAGCCGGGGCTTACTCATGAAGAGCTTGACAGACGCATATTGCGTGACTTACAAAAGAACAACAGACGCATATTTGCAAATTCACTTAATGAGCTTTTGCCGATGAGTCTTATTCCCGTAATTATAGAATTGTCCAACATACCGCCTACACTTTCTTCAAGTGACATAACAAAGAAAATGCGTCATGAGCTTTGTACATTATTAAAAGCACTTCCGCTTACCGTTAAATCAACTCGTACAATGGCAGAGGCAATAATCACCAAGGGCGGAATAAAGGTTAGTGAAATAAACGCATCCACAATGGAATCGAAAAAGATTGAGGGGCTTTATTTTGCAGGTGAGCTTATAGATGTTGATGCACTCACAGGCGGCTACAATCTTCAAATAGCATGTTCAACCGGTGTACTTGCCGGTCAAAGTATAAATCAGGAGGTTAAATGAAATAATGTCATACCTTAATATCGCAATAGACGGGCCTGCCGGAAGCGGCAAGAGCACAATTGCCAAACACATAGCAAACGCAATGGGCATACTGTATCTCGATACGGGTGCGATGTACCGTGCAATGGCTTTAAAAATGCTCAGAAAAGGCATCTCAATTGCAGATACAGCCGCTGTTTTAAACGA
>JAZNWT010000007.1:0-1772 GCA_045593465.1 Clostridia bacterium | reverse complement strand
GAGAATCGCTATCGAGCAGGCTCGTGAATACGGTCTTTTGGGCGATAACATCATGGGCACGGGCTTCAAATTCGATATCGACCTCCGTTTGGGCAGCGGGGCATTCGTATGCGGCGAAGAAACAGCACTTTTGGCTTCAATCGAAGGTCAGCGTGGTGAACCTCGCACACGTCCTCCGTTCCCGGCAGTTAAGGGTTTGTGGGGCAAGCCGACATTGCTCAACAACGTTGAAACATATGCAAACATCTGCCAGATAATCTTGAACGGTGCAGACTGGTTCGCTTCAATGGGTACCGAAAAGAGCAAGGGCACAAAGGTATTCGCACTCGGCGGAAAGATCAACAACACAGGTCTTGTTGAAGTTCCCATGGGTACAACATTGAGAGAAGTTGTATTTGATATCGGCGGCGGTATCCCCAACGGCAAGAAGTTTAAGGCTGCTCAGACGGGCGGACCGTCAGGCGGCTGCATACCTGCAGAGCATCTCGATGTTCCCATCGACTATGATAACCTCAACGCTATCGGCTCCATGATGGGCTCCGGCGGTATGATAGTTATGGACGAAGACAACTGCATGGTTAACATCGCAAAGTTCTTCCTTGAGTTTACGGTTGACGAAAGCTGCGGTAAATGTCCTCCCTGCCGTATCGGCACAAGACGTATGCTTGAGATGCTCACACGCATCACTGAAGGCAAGGGCGAACCGGGCGATATCGAAAAGCTCGAGGAACTCGCAAAGAACATAAAGGCATCGGCTCTCTGCGGTCTCGGTCAGACGGCTCCGAACCCCGTTCTCTCCACGATCCGCTACTTCAGAGATGAGTATGAAGCTCATATCTACGAAAAGCGTTGCCCCGCAGGCGAATGTAAGGCTCTCCTGAACTTCGTTATCGATCCCGAAAAGTGTAAGGGCTGCAGCCTCTGTGCAAGAAAGTGCCCCGTCGGTGCTATCACGGGCGAAATCAAGAACCCCTACACCATCGATACAACAAAGTGCGTAAAGTGCGGCTTGTGCATGGATAACTGTAAGTTCGGTGCTATTTCCAAGAAGTAATTATATATTGGGGCTCCGCCCCAAACCCCGGCGTCTTTTTGCAAAAAGTCGTCAAAAACAGGCAGGGGAGATAAAATAATCAATCAAAACCTCCGTCACGAAAAGGTGACGGAGGTTTTTTATGGTGCATTAAGGCGTGGAAATAATGCCTCACCTTGTCAGGGCATAGTGGAAGTTATAGCCTTCCTCTGATGAGGATGAAATTTAACCAACTGATAAGGAATAATAAATTCACTATAACTACACTGTTTTTACACTAAATTACACTATAAGATAGGCGTGCTGTGTACTGCTTCACCACAAAAAAGCCTACGCTTGAAATATACGGTGCTCTATGGTATCATAGAACGGATAAAAAATATGTTGAGAGGTAAGAAAAAATGAAAAAGACATTGAGCTTGATTCTCGCACTCGTAATGGTAGCTATGGCATTTGCTGCTTGTACGCCCACAAATGTAACAAGTGACGAAAGCTTAACTTCCGGCACAGCAGCTCCCACAGCCGATACAACGGCTGAAGTATCCGAAACAGTTGAGCCTGTTTCGGGCAGCGGCGATTTGGACTATGTAAAGAACAACGGTAAAATGGTTATCGGTTACACGGTTTATGAGCCCATGAACTATACGGATGCTGAAGGCAACTTCACAGGCTTTGACACAGAGTTTGCACAGGCAGTTTGCGAAAAGCTCGGCGTAGAACCCGAATTTGTTGAAATCGT
>JAZNWT010000006.1:0-1594 GCA_045593465.1 Clostridia bacterium | reverse complement strand
TAGTATTGAATATTAAAACGTCCGAAAATCTATCTTTCAGCTTTCCCTGTATCGAATCGAAAACCTCTTTGGAAAATGTGGTTTGCACAACTACGCATATGTTTTTACCGTCGGGCAAAGTGTCGATATCGTCTGCCGTTTTAACGAACAAAGCCGTGTTTTCGCACATTCCGTTTATGCCTATAACCTCGGGGTGCGTTTTCTCACCGACAATCACTATTGTGAAGCCCTGCTTGTAATGCTCGTCAACTATGCCGTGTATACGCTTTACGAAAGGACAGGTAGCATCAACCACATTCATGCCGTGCTCTTCAAGCTCACGTATGCTTGAAGGCGGTACACCGTGGGAGCGAATTATTACCGTACTTCCCTTGGGGATGTGTGAAATTTCATCAATAGGTATTATTCCTTTTGAACGAAGGTCGTCAACAACCATATCGTTATGTATAAGTTTTCCTAATGTGTAAATAGGTTCGCTTGATTTTTCACGCTCTGAAATCGAAGTTTCGACTGCACGGCGAACACCGAAACAAAAACCTATGTTTTTCGCCTTGATTATTTGCATTTTTTACCCCTCGCTTCGTTTTCCAAAGCTTTCACGGAATCAACTATTGCCGTATGTACCGCTTCAAGCTGCTGTGATTTGGGCATATCTTTTATCATATCTTCTATGTTTATCGGCGTACCGACATACATTCTCGGAATAAAGAATTTATAACTCTTGGGGTGGATATAAACGGGTATAACGGGAGCTTTTGATTTTAAAGCAAGCAGGGAAGCTCCTTTTTCGAATTCGTCCAAATTTCCCGTTACCGAACGCTTGCCCTCGGGGAATATTCCGAATATTTTTCCGCTATCCAAAACCTTAAGTGCATTTTTCAATGAGGTGAGGTCGGCAGATTTTCTTTGTACGGGGAAAGCATAAAATGCACGGAAAAAAGCATTGGTAAATTTTGAAGCGAAAAGCTCTGCCTTTGCCATGAAATGTATGGGACGGGGCGAAATCAGTGCAACGAGTATCGGATCTATAAGCGAAAGATGATTCGATACTATTATCGCTTTACCCCTGAAAAACAGATGCTTGCGTCTTTTTACTATCGGGTGAAATATGAGCCAAAGGATGGGGAAGAGAGTGTAACGAATTATAAGATATATCACTTTTCTATCCGCTCCATAACATAGCTTACGGCTTCTTCTATGGTCATGTTCGTAGTATCTACAAATATTGCATCCTCGGTTTGAACAAGGGGAGCAAAGGAGCGTGTAGAATCTACTTTATCACGTGCAACTATTTCGTCACGCATTTCTTCAAGCGTTTTGTCAAGATTCATGCCCTTTTGATGAAGCTCCAAAAGACGGCGTTTTGCTCTTTCTTCAGCTGTTGCGGTTACAAAAAACTTGTTCTTTGTATTGGGAATAACATATGAGCCGATGTCTCTGCCGTCCATTACAACGTCCGACATTTCTGCGATTTTTCTCTGTAATGCAACAAGCTTTATTCTTACTTCGGGTATTACCGCTATGTCGGAAGCACCCTTTGACACTTCGTTCGTTCGAATGAGGGAAGAAACGTCCTCACCGTCAAGATATGTCA
>JAZNWT010000005.1:0-3157 GCA_045593465.1 Clostridia bacterium | reverse complement strand
GCGTTACCATCTGTAGTCGGATAAGCGGCCGATGCACCGACTGTGCCCGCCCCTGCACCGTTTACATAATTTGTCTGGCGGACAGCAAAATTCATATATAGAGCCTGTGTTGCTTGAGTTGCTTCACTGCCGTCCGCATTCGCAATATCGTAGTTCGCTACAAGATTAGGTACTTTAAAGTTATAATCGGTACTTGTATATGTAGCAGTTGTCTTATTATTATAAATGTCCTGAATAGCCTGAGCGGCCATTATGTAGTAATTCTGCTGTGCAACATTCACGCCGTTTACGGTAATACCGTTTTTATAGAACGGTGAACCCGATACATAGCTGTTAACAGCTTCAGTTGCCGCCTGTGTAAGCTGTCCAAGTGTAAATACAGCATCCGTTACGGCAGGAGCCTCTGTCGGAGTTGTTGTGGTCGTAACGGTGGGTGTGGGTGTTGCCGTTGCTGTGGGTGCAACAGGATCTATTGTTGCAACATCTTCTGCCGATACCGATGTAGGTAAAACACCGTTTGCCGCATAGTATGCCAATGCACGCACAAATACCTTTGTTGCCATATCATATGACAATTCACCGCTATACTCCGAAATATTGTTTGCACCGGGGAAGGTTGCGAAATTCGGCGGCAAATTGCTGTTGCTGTACATGTAAGCAAGAAATCTTGAAGCAGCATCAAGATATGCTTTTTGAGATATCGTAGTACTGCTGAAAGAGTTCGTATATCCTGCAGGCTCTGTACAAGCTGTGTATGAAATGCTTGATGTTGTGTTGCCGCTGTTTATATTGGCAAGTGCCATACAAGCCAAACGACAATATGAAGCCTGGTTTGCAGTTATGCCGCCAATCGTAGCGGTTGCAGGGAGCTTGCCATTTTGCTTATCATATGTATTTATTGCGGTCATGCCCGCCAATACCTGTTGCAAAGTCAAGTTTGATACAGGTGTGGGTACAGCCGTTGGTGTAGCAGTTGCTACTGTTGTAGGTTTAGGTGTTGCTGTGGGAACAGGTGTAGGTAAGGTAGGTGCTGTACCGCTTTCCTGTATAGCATATATCTTATGTGAGTTTTTCTTGAGATCGGAAGTTGTGCCGGGAACAATACAGAAATAAATAACACCATTTTTGCACTGTACGCCTTCAATTTCCAAGCTGCCTACATTTGTTATCTTGAAAAGTTTAAGGTATGAGCCCGATTTGTTCATTTTAGCTATCTGCGGAGTATCACCGTGAGCACCGCCGCTGACATAAATATTTGAAAGTCCGGTCATATCTATACCCTGGAATGAACCGTTAGGACGAACGATTCCGCTTCCTGACTGTGTGAAATAATACTTACAGCAAGCTCGTGCAGCAGCAGTATTCATCTGTACGCTCTTACTTGCATCAAGGAGCTTATTCAAAGCCGCTGTGTCATATATAGAATATGTTACCGTTCCGCCGGTTGTCTGAACTCTGAATATTGTGTACGTACTGTTACCACCGACAGCAACTCTGTATGTTGTGCCTACTGAAGTACTGCTCTTTGTTGCATAGTTCATGTATGACAAACGGTTCATGTCTGTGTAGTCGTATGTTTTTCCTGCTTCATACTTCATTCTTGCAACCTGCAAGGACCAATAGTATGTAGTTGAGGAATCTGCCTTACAACCGATATAGAACCAGTTTTCATTATTATATGTATACAAATCCAAAGACTGACCGTGACCGAAATTATTCAATGTCATATGATCAACATATGTTGCCGTATTACCGCTTATTTTCAAACGGGATAAATACGTTATTCCATCCTTACGCTGTGTAATGTAGATGTAAGTTGATCCGATATAGAAATTCTGAATTGCACGACCGAATTTTAAGTTTTTAAGCGTGTAAGCTAAAGTAGCTTTAGCACTTACCGTACTGCTCGGAGTTGCAGCATCTGCTTGGCGATATGTTACTGTAAACAGCATAACCAACGCAAGCATAAATGCCAATATTCGAGATGTGTTTCGCGACAGAGTACGCATAAGAAAAAATACCTCCTTGAACAAAATAAACTTATTATAAAGATATCATTCAAAAAAGGCATTTGTCAATATTATATCAAATATATTGTTACAATCAGAAGTTTTACTGTCAGAATGCAATAATAAGCCCTTTACGTTCCGCATAATAGCTGTCTAAGCCACGTGTTTGAAGTATTGTCACACGTGCAGTTTCCCAACACTCTGTTATTGCACTTTTAAGCTTTTCAGCCATGCTTTCATTGTGGCAATGACTTATTGCAACCTCACCGCCGCTAAAGCCTCTTTCCTTCATGTCCTGAATAAGCAAGCTTAACGCTTTTCCCTCTCCACGTGACTTACCCTTCATTGCTATGGTTCCTTCATCACTTGCAATACCAATGCCCCACATACCAAGCTTTCTTGCAACAAAGCCCGTAAACTTGCTCATTCGTCCGTTTTTTACAAGATTATCGAAGGAGCAAAGTGCAAATGCAGTACGCGTATTTGCAAGGAACTTCTGAGCTTTCTCATTTATCGACTCTAAAACTTCACCATTCTTTATCCATTCAACAATATGACGTATACATAATGCTATTTCAGGGCCCGTGGATTTTGAGTCGAGAACAATAATCTTCTTTTCCGGACATTCGGAATTAACCATTTCTTTTCCGGCTATGGCACTGTTAAAGCTTCCTGATAGATTGCTTGAAATAGTTATTGCGATTGAGTGTGCCGCCTTCTTAAACTCTTCAGCCCACATCAGCGGTGACGGGCAAGCACTGCCGCTTGCTTCATTGCAATTCTCCATAGCTGTCAATAAAGCAGCAGTATCCAAATCTTCATCATCTACAAAAACTTCATCACCTACATTTATCGAAAAGGGAACTGCAGAAAAGCCCGTTGCTTCACATTCCACATCTTTTTTCTTTAAATCGCATGATGAGTCAGCTACAATATTAAACTTCATTGTTTTTTATCCCTCGTATTGTTTTTTCTATGATTAACTATAATCTATTTTTCACTTTAGTGCAATAAAAATGAAAATCGATTTTTAAAAAAGGATGCTTCGTTTTATCGAAGCACCCCCATTGAATTTAAGCATTATATTTAATTTAAACTTTTACGGTTCCCTCATAAAGAGTTTCCGTGCCGCCTCGAAGCATGAGTTC
>JAZNWT010000004.1:0-3601 GCA_045593465.1 Clostridia bacterium | reverse complement strand
TGCATACCGTGTTATTTGCAAAGGCGTACATCTGCATTCGGCTCTTCTTGCACCGTAATTGCCGCACGGACACGGATTCATGGCAGCGACAAGCATAAAAGATGCAGGATATGTTGCTTTTGCATTCGCACGAATTATTGCGACCGTACCGTCCTCTATAGGCTGCCTTAACGCTTCAAGTGTACTGCGTTTGAATTCAGGTAATTCATCAAGAAACAGAACGCCCAAATGTGCCAAGCTTACATCCCCGGGAAGTGCTTTTGCTCCTCCGCCTGTTAAAGCAACCGTTGAAGCAGAATGGTGCGGTGCTCTGTACGGTCTTGATTTTACTATTCCGTTAGTATTAAGCTCTCCGGCAACAGAATGTATTGCCGTTATTTCCAAAGCTTCGTCAAACGTAAGCTGAGGCAATATTGAAGGTATGCACTTTGCAATCATGGTTTTACCGCTTCCGGGCGTACCCACCAAAAGCATATTATGACCGCCTGCAACAGCTATTTCCGCAGCACGCTTTGCACCTTCCTGCCCTTTTATTTCCGAAAAATCATACTCGCATTCATGTTTTTCATCATTCCATTGATTTTTGGGCATCGGTGATATTTTTCCGTTTTCCGTGATGAAATGATCAATTATATCTTTCAGCGTTTTTGCTCCAAAAACATTTACCGCATCAACATACGCGGCTTCACTTGCGTTGTCATGCGGCACTATAACTTTCTTTATTTTCGACTTTGCAGCTTCAAGCATCATAGGAAGAATTCCGTACACACGGCGGACATCACCGTTAAGTCCCAATTCTCCGAAAAATGCATAATCACCAAGCAATCCTTTTTTTATCTGAGAAGTTGCCTCCAATATTCCCATGGCTATAGGAAGGTCATAAACCGACCCCTCTTTTTTCATATCTGCAGGAGCAAGATTCACGGTAACTCTGCCCGTGGGAAAATCGAAACCCGTGCTTTTAATTGCCGCTCTTACTCTCTCTTTAGACTCTTTTACCACGGCATCCGGAAGTCCGACTATTTCAAAAGCCGGCAGACCGTTGGATACGCAGACCTCAACCGAGACTGCGTATCCTTCAAGACCTATAAGACCGAAACTTTTAATTTGAGATATCATGCTCAATATCCTCTGAATGACCAGCCGGGCAGCCACTGGAGCGAGTCTATATAATCAGTGGATGCAGGATATCCAGATATTACAGGATAGAATACTGCAAAAAGTATTACCGTCAATGCAAGCCATGCCCATTTTACAAACTTGAAGCTTGCATATCTATCTTCCAACTGCTTAAAAGCACACATTGTGAGCAAGATTATGAACGGTACCGTTGCAAAGAAATGATATTGGAATGTGCATCTTGTAATGAGCATCCACGGCAAGAAGTTTGCCGCAATAGCTATAAGCAATACAACTCGTCCGCCTTTTTCGGATTTTGCCTCATAAACTTCTTCGAGTTCAATTATTCCTTCCTTGCCGTTAAGCCACTTTTTAAAGCTTGAAGCTGCCATTTTGATCATCATCGCAATTGAGGTTATCGAAGCTACCCACCAAACAACAGGATTGCCCATGCCGCTTATTGTTGATGCCTGATCCGTTCCCGGATAATAGCCTATGTAATACCATACGGGACGTGCAATTACAGGCCACTGATACCACGGTGAGGAGTAGCTGTGCGTAGCTTCAAGGTCTGAATGATAGCTGAACATCCTTTCCTGCTCCGTAATAAAGCGTTCGAAGCACTTAGCAAGCTTTGTGAATACACTTCCACCGTCAAGACATCCGTAATACTTATAATACGGGATAAATGCGAGGAAATAGATGACGAACGGTATTATGATATAGAACAGGCAACACCACATAACCGTCTGCGATACATTGCTCCAATACGTTTTTGCAAGTTCACGTTCTCTTGCGGATTTTGAAGTAGCAAGCTTCTTTGCTTCAAAGTAACGCTTTATAAACGATGCAAGAAGAACTATGGCAAGGCCGCCGCCTGCATAAAAACCGATCCACTTGCTTGCAATGCCAAAGCCGAAGAAAAGTCCTGCAAGTCCGAGAGGCTTAAGTGTTTTCTTAAGACCGTGCGTAAAGAAATTCATGCAGTAATACTGATACATATAATAGTACATCAGTATTATGAAGAACACGCCGTAAACGTCTATCGTAGCTATTCTCGTCTGTGCAAAATGCATGAAGTCAAATGCGAATACTGCCGCTGTGATAAACGCAAATTCCCACTTTTTAAACACACGCTTTGCAAAACAGTACATTATGGGTACCATCGCAACACCGAACAATGTACCTGCTATACGCCAGCCGAATGCCGACATACCGAATATAGCAATACCGATGCTTATAAAGAGCTTTCCGAGCGGCGGATGCGTCCATTCATAAGGATACATACCGTTTATGTGTTCATATGCAGTTCTTGCATGATAAAGCTCATCAAAGTACATACCGTTATAGTATGACGGATTTGCAGGTACTGTGTCCTGTTCGTCAAGAATTGCTTCAGCACCCTGACTTACCGTGGGCATTATCTGATTGCCTGCAGCATCAAAGCAAACCATCTCGTTTATCCATGCCGTACCCTCTGTTACTTCAACGGTAAGCACAGTGCCCGACAGTGATGCCGCATTATCAAGCTTCTTCCAACGATACATACTTCCGTTTTCTATCTTGTATGTAATGCTTCCGCCGTTATTATCACTTATAAGTATTGTACCTTCATCAATGCCGGTAAACATCCAAATTGAAGAAATACTCGTCTGCTCATCGAATGTAAGCGTAAACTGTTCACCAAAGCCTCCCCTGTAATACGTCTGCGGAGCACTTGTTGTTCCGAGATTGAAAAGTGCGACAACAGCATATACCACCGTAAGAGCAATGCAGGCTATCCAATCCTTCTTTGAAAAATGAAGTTTTGTGTCCTCCGGATCATCAAGTATGGGCTTTAAGGGTGCAGTATCATTCTTTTTACCCTTTGTCTGCTTTTTTGAATTATTCAAGCTTTCTGCACTCCCTTTTTTCTTGTTGACGGACTGCATAATTATAAGAGCAGCAACAACGACAACAACAAATGCCGCTATAAGATAGACATAAACAGCCGAACTGCTTTCTTCTTCGCCGTCATTGTCCGATGTATCGTTTTGCGTAAGCGTAAAAGGAGCAAAATCAACAACATCATAACCTGTTGCATCATCAAGCTTTCTCACGGAAAAATCATCAAACCAGGCTTCACCCGTACTCGTTGCACCGTAGCCGCCTATTCTCACACAAACAACCATGCTTGTCTGCTCTGAACCCGTTCTGCCGACCAACGTTACTTCCTGCCAATCATTTGTGCCTGTTATGGGAGTTGAGAAAGAGTATGTATCAACTACGGAAATGTTTGCACCGTTTCCGCCGTTTATGTTGTTTGTCTTGATTTTGCAACTAAGCATATAAACCGTATCGGGCTCGGTTTTTATCTGCTGTTTTAAACGGACATCATTCTCAATTGCCGTTGCATCAAGATAAGCAACCTTATTTCCTGCTTCGTCATCAGCTATAGTTGCTGTATAAGGATCCTGCCAGGCTTCGCCAAGTCGGAGGCCAA
>JAZNWT010000003.1:0-1761 GCA_045593465.1 Clostridia bacterium | reverse complement strand
TCATTTGTTGAGCCGAATCTGTTTTTTACTGCCCTTAAAAGTCTGAACGAATCATGCCTGTCGCCCTCAAAGTACAATACTGTATCCACCATGTGTTCAAGCACTCTCGGACCTGCTATTGCTCCGTCCTTTGTTACATGACCGACTATGAACACTGTATAGCCCTCGGTTTTTGCAAGACGGGTTAATGTGCCCGTTGCTTCTCTTACCTGGGTAACACTGCCGGGTGCACTTGATACGCTTGAGCTGTACATGGTTTGTATTGAGTCTATTATTATAAATTCGGGCTTTATTCTGTTTATCTCGCTCTCGATTCCGTCAAGCTCTGTTTGTGCCAAAAGATACACCGCACCGCCGAGCTTCAGTCTTTGTGCTCTTATTTTGAGCTGTGCGACCGATTCCTCGCCCGTTACATATAACACCTTGCTCTTTTCGCTTAAATTTGATGCCATTTGCATGAGCAATGTTGATTTACCTATACCCGGGTCACCGCCCAAAAGCACTACGGAGCCTTTTACAACTCCGCCGCCAAGTACACGGTCAAGCTCACCCAAATCGGTAAGCTGTCTTTTTGCAAACTCTATCTCGACATCATCTATACGCTGTGCTTTTGAAAAAGTTATGTTTCCTCCTCTTGAAGCTTTCTTGCTTGCAAGCGTTTCTTCAAACATGGTATTCCAACTCGAACAGACGGGACACTGCCCCATCCATTTTCCGCTCTCATATCCACATTCGCCGCACACAAAAACTGTTTTTTCTTTTGCCATTATGAAGGTATCTCCGCAAATTTCATTATGTCACGTTCTCTTGATGTTACGTCCATCCATATTACCTTACCGTCCGACACGCCCAAGAACTGTGCCTTTTCATGCTCCGGGGTTACCGTGTATGTTTCATCGGTTTCGTATATGTACACATACAGCGTTTCATTCTTTGTATAAGCAAGGAATTTCTCGTCCATACCAAATTCAACAACACCCTCTGCTATCTTTTTGGGAGTGCTTCCCGTGTGCATATAGTAAAGGTTAGTTTCCTCGCTGTGGTGTGCATCAAGCCATGCCCAATTATCCCCAACTTTTTCCGGATCATGCACATATGTATTTGCCTTATACGTGCTTACGGTGGACTGCGTCATTTCTATGTAGTAAACAGTGCTGTTAATTTCCACTCCGTCTGCCACTTCGCCTGCATCAGCCCAAACAAGCACACCGTCCTTAAGCGACGGCAGACTCTGCCCGTACACGGAATTGCTGAACATTTGAACAACCGTTGTTTCCCTGCTTTCTATATCGCAGACAAAAAGCTTATCCATTTTCGAGCCGGTACGTTCTATCCATGCAAGATACTTGCCGTCTATCATGAGCTCTACCTGCCCTGTAAACACTTCCTTTATCAAAATCGGTGTTCCGAAACCGTTGCTTATATCGCACACCATTATATTTCCGCCGCCGTCTTTTTTAGCATCGAAATATACAAGGTATTTATCATTGAACTTAGGAAACAGCAAATGATCGTTTACAGGCGTATATTTAAGAGTTTCACCGACTCTTGTATCGGGGTTATACATTATGAGCTTCTGCATTTCAACGTCACTGCCTATAAGTCTGCCTGCCGCAAATATGAGCTGTCCGTCATAAAAATACGGATCTGCAAACCAGCGGTAGGAAGTATAGTCGGAAAACATTACTTCCTGCTGTTCTTCCGCAATATCGAAATTCGACATGGGGTGCGGCGTAGGCGTGGGCGGTGCTGTTGGCACGG
>JAZNWT010000002.1:0-2058 GCA_045593465.1 Clostridia bacterium | reverse complement strand
CGATTCCGGTTACCACTGCTCTTTTGGGCGGTGAAATACAGGTTCCCACGCTCACGGGTACGGTTAAATATACTATTCCCGAAGGAACTCAGCCTAATACAACATTCCGTTTAAAGGAACAGGGTGTTCAGCGTCTTAACGCTTCAGGCAAGGGTGATCTGTTCGTAAAAGCAGTTATCCAGATACCCAAAAAGCTTACCGACGAACAGCGTTCTTTGGCAAAAAAGCTTGCTGATTCTTTAGGCGAAAAATACAACGACAGCAAGCCCTCAAAGCGAGGAATATTCGATAAATTTAAGTAAGCGAGGAACACTTTAACATGGCAAACAAGTGGTACGAAATAGCCGTTTTTACAACCGATGCAGGTCTTGACACTGTCTGTGCAGTGTTTGACGATTTGGGCATCGAGGGGCTTGTAATAGAAGAAAGCCGTGAAACCGTTGAGCAGTTTTTAAATTCAAGTGCAAAATATTGGGATTATGCCGACCTTGACAATATGCAGACGGAAGGTCAGCCCTGTGTTAAAGCGTATGTTCAAGATTTAAATGAAGCAAAGCACGCCAAAAGCGTTTTTGAGGATATGCAAAGCCATAAATTCGATATCGATGTCGGCTCTCTCAATGTTGAAATACGTGAAAAAGACGAGGAAGATTGGGCAAACAATTGGAAGCTTTATTATAAGCCCTTAAATATCGGAAAACGGCTTTTGGTCTGCCCGTCTTGGGAGGAAGTAGAAAATACCGACAACAGAACGCTTTTAAAGCTTGACCCCGGAATGGCTTTCGGCACCGGCTCCCATCCCACCACTTCAATGTGCCTTGAATATTTGGAACGCACAGTCAAAGATTGTGACGATGTTTTAGACTTAGGCTGCGGAAGCGGTATACTCTTTATTGCTTCGCTTCTTTTGGGAGCAAAAAAAGCAATAGGTGTTGACATTGACCCAATAGCCGAAAAGATATCACGTGAAAATGCCGAGCTTAACTCTGTGTCGAGTGATTCATACGAAGTTTTTGCAGGCGATGTTTTAACGGATAAGAAGCTTGTTTCAAAAATTTCAGACAAGCAATACGATATTGTTGTTGCAAACATTGTTGCAAGTGTTATAATCGAGCTTGCACCGCTTGCATATGCTCTGACAAAAAGCAGCGGTACATTTATTACATCGGGTATAATTTTTGAACGCTTAGAAGAAGTAAAACAAGCACTTTCAAACTGCGGTTTTATAATTTCGGAAGACAAACGCACCGATGATTGGTGTGCGATTATGTGTAAAGCATGAACAGATTTTTTATAGACCACGAAAACTTAATCAACGGTAAGGCATTTAGGAGGGGTGATGACGCTCGCGATATCACCCGTGTTTTGCGTTTTAGTGTGGGTGACAAGCTTTTGCTTTGCGACGGTCTCGGTACTGATTATGAAGCCGAAATCGATGCCGTTGAAAAAGACAGTGTAACCTTGAGCATTTGTTCCTCAATACCGTCTTGCGGCGAATCACCTATAAAAGTAACGCTTTTTCAAGGCTTGCCCAAAGCGGGAAAAATGGAGCTTATAATTCAAAAATGCGTGGAACTCGGTATTTATGAAATCGTTCCCGTAAAAGCGGCAAGAAGCGTGGTTAAAGTTGACTCAAAAGATGAAAAAAACAAGCTTGTACGCTATAATCGAATTGCATACGAGGCGGCAAAGCAGGCACAACGAGGTATAATTCCAAAAGTTCTCCCCTTTTCTTCTTTTAAAACAGCAGATTTTTCCGGGTTTGATGCAATAATAGTTGCATATGAAGAAGAAACGGAAAAAACTTTAAAGCAGGTACTTGCAAGTATGAAGGCTGCAAAAAACATTGCTCTCATAATAGGCCCCGAGGGCGGTCTTGAAAAAGACGAGGTTGAACATATAATTTCCTGCGGCGGTGTTTCGGTAACACTCGGCAAGCGAATTTTAAGAACAGAAACGGCAGGCATGGCGACGCTTGCAATGATAATGTACGGTTTAGATGGATAATAAACGAATAGCATTCACAACTCTTGGCTGTAAAGTCAATCAATATGAAAC
>JAZNWT010000001.1:0-12196 GCA_045593465.1 Clostridia bacterium | reverse complement strand
TGCGATATACAAGCTGCTGACTTTCAAGCCGCTGTGCTCCAGCACATAATCTTTGATCTCTTGGTAAGTAGCTTTCTTTTCCGCATCAGTCAAATCCAGCTCGTCCATATCCAAGTTTATCTCGATATGTTGCTTTGCATTAAGTTTGGACAATAAACATACAGTCTCGACATGCCCCGAGTGTGGGAACATATCCACGGGCTGAACGGAGGAAATTTTGTAGCCGTTATCGCAAAGCAGACGGCAATCTCTTGCCAAAGTTGCCGGATTGCATGAAACATAGACCACTTTTTTTATTTTCGCTTTTATTATTGCATTGAGAGTTGCTTCGTCACAGCCTTTTCTCGGCGGATCGAGCATTACGGCATCGATTTTTGTGCCGCTTTGGGCAATTTTAGGGAATGCTTCTTCTGCATCGGCACATATAAATTCCGCATTTTGAATATTATTATTGCTTGCATTTTCCCTTGCGTCCGCTATCGCTTCTTTAACTATTTCTATTCCCACTACCTGCTTTGCTTGCTTTGCAATGAGAAGCGACATTGTACCTATTCCGCAAAATACATCGACAACGTTTTCATCGCCCTTGAGTGACAATCTTTCTATTGCCTCTTTATATAATTTTTTTGTCTGAGACGGATTCACCTGTAAAAATGACGGTGCACTCACTTTAAATTTGACGTTATCCATTGTTTCGGTTATTGTATCCTTGCCCCAGATAACATCGTATTCATCGCCGAGTATAACATTTGTATCTTTCTTGTTTACATTATGTATAATGCTTACAAGCCCCTCAACTTTTGTTTTCAGTATTTCAATAAGTTCGGGAGCATTCAACAGCGGTCCCGTTGTGACCACAACCGCCATAACTTCGCTCTCATCACTGTTTGTCCGCACCATTACATGGCGAAGTATGCCCTCCTTTGTTTGCTCATTATACGGAGGTATATTGTATTTATTTGCCCATTCTTTAACTGCCGATACGGCATCATTTATTCTGTTTTTCTGTATAACGCAGTCATCAATGGGTACAAGTGTGTGCGAATGCTGTTTGAAAAAGCCAACGGACACTTCCCCATTTTCGGTTATTCCGAAAGGAAAGCTTCCCTTATTGCGATATCTTTGAGGCTCTTCCATGCCTATCACGGGTAATACCTCGATATCTTTAAATCCGCCGAGACGCTCCATTGCGTCCCTTACCTGCTCCCACTTTACCTCAAGCTGTGCTTGATATTTTAAGTGCTGTAATGTACAACCACCGCAACGACCGAAAAACTCGCATTTTGGTTCAACCCTGTCTTTTGAGGGGGAAAGTATGCTTTTCATTTTTCCGACAGCATAGCTTGACTTGACTTTTATGATATGTGCAAATACTTCTTCACCTACAAGTGCACCGTCGACAAACACGGCAAGCCCTTCGTATCTGCCGATACCGCAGCCCTGCCCCGTTACCGAGTTTACAGTAAGCGTAATATCATCATTCTTGTTCACGGGTAGTACATTCTTTTTTGCCATTCGTTTATCACACCTTGCTTATAAGCTTTACATTTTCTTCGCCTAAATGATTTTTCAATATGTCAATAAAGGCACTGCTCGGATTAACATACATACTATTGGGTACAGCAATGCTCTTTCCCTTATTTTTACTGCTGCAAAGTTTTACGGGAACATTTCCCGGGAAACGTGTCAACAACGTGCACACTTTATCGAAAAGCATTTTTTCTTCTATATCGAACTGCAAATACAGTGTGCGTTTATCCATTGAGATTTCAAGCGGCACTACCTCGTCGACAAGTATGGAGTTTGCCCTTTCCTCTCTCATGCTGAGCTTGCCTTTTATTATGACCTTACTGTCATTCACTGCAAGCGTTGAATACTTCATAAGCACAGACGGGAAGAAAGTTATCTCGATACTGCCTGTCCTGTCCTCCAAAAGTGCATAGCCCATCATGCCATTGCCTGATTTGGTCGGCTTTTTTCTAAGATCTGTCAATATGCCGCCAATTCTTACCGTATCATTATCTTTTATTTTTCCGCTGCCGTCCTCACCCAAAAGCATTGCTGCAGTTGTGCCAATCATACCAATCTGTACAGTATATTCATCAAGAGGATGACCGCTTATGTATATTCCTATAGATTCTTTTTCCATTGCAAGAAGCTGTGTGCGTGTATATTCCGAAATGTTCGGAAGCGTGATATTTATATTCATATCCGAATCATCTGATACCATATCAAATAAAGACATCTGTCCCGAAGAAACTCTTGCTCTTTCTGCCGCCGACATATCAAGTGCACGCTCATAAACAGCCATAAGCTGCGAGCGAAAAACCTTAAATCCGTCAAAGCAGCCTGCTTTGATAAGTCCCTCAGCCATACGCTTATTTATACCGTTTGAACGCTTCAGAAAATCATAAAAGTCCGTAAACTCTCCGTTTTTTGTGCGTTCTTCTATTATCTGCTCCATTGCGGATTCTCCCACATTACGAATTGCCGCAAGCCCGAAGCGGATTTTTCCGTTTTCAACCGTAAACTTGGGATAGCTCTTGTTAACATCGGGAGGAAGCAGCTCTATTCCCTGCTTCTGTGCCGCATAAATGTATTCGGATATTTTATCTGCATTGCCAAGATAACTGTTTATCATGGCAGTGAAAAATTCAACAGGATAATACTTCTTTAAATATGCTGTTCTGTACGCCACAACGGCATATGCGGCAGCATGGGATTTATTAAACGCATAAGATGCAAAATCCATCATTTCGTCGTATATTATGTTTGCAACATCAACACTTACACCGTTTCTTGCACAACCTTTAACGGTTATCTCTCCGTCCTTTTCTTCACCGTATATAAAGCATTGTCTTTCCTTTGCCATAACATCATGCTTCTTTTTTGCCATGGCACGCCTTACAATATCGCTCCTGCCCATGGAATAGCCTGCAAGGTCACGCACTATTCGCATTACCTGCTCCTGATAGACCATACAGCCGTATGTATTCTGCAATATCGGACGCAGAAGCTCCGTTGAGTATTTAACGCTGTCCTTATCGTTTTTACCTTTAAGATATCTTGGAATCTGTTCCATGGGTCCCGGTCTGTACAGCGAAATTCCCGCAATTATATCTTCAAAATTGTCGGGCTTTAACTGAGTCATGAACTGACGCATACCTGCAGATTCAAGTTGGAACACACCATCTGTGTCACCGTCGGCTATCATTTTATAAACGTCGGCATCATCGGGCTCCATAGTGTTTAAATTCGGCACGTCTTTTCCGTTTGCCTTGATGAAATCGAGCGTATCACGAATAACGGTCAATGTTCTCAAACCTAAAAAGTCTATCTTCAAAAGCCCTAATTCCTCTATTGTATCTTTGGGAAATTGAGTTGTTATCGCATCTTCATTACGCTGAAGCGGCACATATTCGGTTATGGGATCAACGCATACCACAACGCCTGCCGCATGGGTGGAAGCGTGTCTCGGCAAGCCTTCAAGCTTCATCGAAAGATCCAAAAGCTTTTTCACGTTAGGATCTATATCGTAAAGATTTTTAAGCTCACTTGCCGTTTCAAGAGCCTGCTTTAAAGTTATTCCCAGCATATTCGGAACAAGCTTTGCAATCTTGTCAACATCGGCATACGGCATATGCAATGCACGCCCGACATCACGTATTACGGCTTTTGCCGACATCGAACCGAATGTTATAATCTGCGAAACATGGTCGGCACCGTATTTTCTTACAACGTAGTCTATAACCTCTTGGCGGCGTTCAATGCAGAAGTCTATATCGAAATCCGGCATAGTAACACGTTCGGGATTCAGGAATCGTTCAAACAGGAGGTCATATTTTATGGGATCTATATCTGTTATATCAAGTGCGAAAGCCGCTATGCTTCCTGCACCGCTTCCTCTGCCGGGACCCACAAAAATTCCGTTTTTGTGAGCAAAGTTTATAAAGTCCCAAACTATAAGATAGTAATCAACAAAGCCCATGCTTGCAATAACATTCATTTCATATTCAAGCCTGTCCCAAGCTGATTTATCGGCAGAAGGCATCTTTCGCTTTAAGCCGTCACGGCAAAGCTTTTCGAAATATGTTTTATTGTCACTGCCGTCAGGAGCTACAAATGCAGGCATATGGCTTTCATCAAAGGAAAGCGTAACATTGCATTTTTCTGCAATCTCGTTTGTGTTTTTGATGGATTCGGGATAATCGTAAAGCACTTGGAGCATTTCGTCCCCCGTCTTTAAATAGAACTCCTCCGTTTCCATTTTCATTCTTATCTCGTCATCTACAAACTTATTTGTTTGTATGCACAAAAGCACATCCTGAGCTTCGGCATCTTCTTTTTCAACATAGTGAACATCGTTTGTTGCTACGGTTTTTATGTTCAATTCCTCGGCAAGAAGAGCAAGAAGCGGCAAGACCTCCTGCTGTTCCCTTATACCGTGATTTTGAAGCTCAATATAGAAATCTTCGCCGAACATACCTTTAAGACGCTGTGCAAGCCCGTATGCGGCGTCTTTTCTGTTTTTAAGAAGAAGTGACGGTATGTCGCCTGCAAGACACGCAGAAAGGCAAATAAGCCCCTCGGAATACTGTTCCAATACCGAATAATCGATTCTGGGCTTATAGTAAAATCCGTCAATAAAAGCTATCGACGAAAGCTTCATCAAATTTTTATATCCTGTTTCGTTTTTGGCAAGCAATATTAAATGTGCATAATCCCGAAGTCCGTCCCTGTCATACAGAGATTTTTCGGCAACATATGCTTCCATTCCGAGTATCGGCTTTATTCCCTGCTTAACACATTCCTTATAGAAATTTATCACCCCGTACATAACACCGTGATCCGTTATTGCAAGTGACTTCATTCCCAAAGCTTTTGCACGCGAAACAAGGTTCGTTATTCGGGACGAACCGTCAAGCAAGCTGAATTCAGTATGAACATGAAGATGTACAAAATCATTCATTTTCTTCTTATACCGTTTCTCCGTTTCGTATCGCATCGGCTATTGCCGTAAGTTTTATAAATCTGTGATTAACACCCGATTTTCCCACATTAAGCATTTCGGCAAGTGCAGTAAGGTTTGCTTCGGGATTGTTTATTCTTGCTTCTGCTGCTTCATAAAGCGGTTTCGAAAGTGACGAAAGTGGCATAACGGATTTTATCAACTCTATATCTATAAGCTGTTTCGCTGCTGCCATTGCGGATTTATTCATGTTCGCATCTTCAAAATTCTGCTTACGGTTTAAATCGTTTTTAACGCCTCGAATCAAGCGTACCTGTTCAAACTGCATAGCAGAATCCGATGCACCCAAAAGCTTTATAAGGTCCGATACCTTATCACCCTCTTTTATGTAAAGCACGAACTGCGATTTTCTTTTTGTAAGCTTTGCCGAGATGTCGTATTTTTCGAGTATATCCGCAAGCTCCTTTGAAAAGCGTTCGTATCGGCAGATAAATTCCGCATGATAACCTTTATCGGGAGCGTTTATGGAGCCGGAGCCTAAGAAAGCTCCTCTTATAAAAGCACGCTGTGCATCCTCGTTTTCAACCAACGCCTCGTCCAACTGCCCGATAACGAAATTTTCTTCTTCGTTCTCCCTTGCCAAATATCCGACATCCTCAAGAAGTGTTCTGCACTTTTCTCCTCGAAGCAATGTCATGTAATATTGGTTTTTGAGCTGAACATTTTCCTTTACACCTATTGCCGCATCTATTGAGTAAAGTGAATTTGCAAGCTTTGAAACCAATTTTGCAACATTTAGGTTTTCCGTCATGTACTGAACGCCCATGCCGAATTTTGAAGACAAAGTCATTGCACCCGCAGTATGTGTAAGTGCAGTCAGCATTGCTTTCTTTTCTTCAATTGTTCTTATTTTAAGCTTTATAAGCTCATTTTTTATATCGGACGAAAACGACATTCAAAAACCTTCTGTATCAATATGCATTCACATTTCACGTCCTATAAATCGGACTTCTTCCTCAAGCATTACGCTGCTTTTTTCAAACACTGTATTTTTTATAAGCTTTATAAGTTCAAGCACATCTTTGCAACTTGCTCCGCCTGTATTTACTATAAAACCTGCGTGCTTCTCGCTAACCTGTGCTCCTCCCACACTTACGCCTTTTAGTTGAGCATCTTCAATAAGTCTTCCTGCAAAGTGACCTTCGGGACGCTTAAAAACACTGCCTGCCGACGGATATGAAAGCGGCTGTGAATTTTTACGCTTGTTATTCATTTCAATCATTCTGTCCTTTGCTCCGCCGTCATCCTCAGTCAGCTTCAAAGTGGCTGAAACGACGATTTTATCAGGTGCCGCAAATATGCTCTTTCTGTACCCCATATCGGTATCCTCAACAGATTTTGAGTATATAACTCCGTTTTCTATATATTCAACCGTTTCAAGCAAGGGTTTTATTTCATAGCCATATGCACCTGCGTTCATTGCAATTGCACCGCCGAGTCTTCCCGGTATGCCGCCTGCCCATTCAAGCCCCATGCAGCCGCACTTTATGGTTTCTTTCGTAAGTACGCTCATAAGAACACCTGCACCTGCTTCAAAGGTACAGCCGTCCTGCTTTACGGTTGACATTTTGTCTCCTATTTTAACTACAAGCCCATCAACGCCCCTGTCACTTACCAAGAGGTTCGAACCGCCGCCTATTACGGTAACATTCATATTTGCATCTTTTGCAATGCACAGTGCCGTATTAAGCTGTTCCTTTGATGAAGGCTCAATAAAAAGATCTGCTTTTCCACCGATTTTAAAAGTGGTCATGCGACTCATTTCAACATCTTTAGCCGCACCTAATTCCATTAACTTTTCTATATAATTACTCATGCTGATATTTTACTTCATTTTTGACTTATGCACAAGTCAAACACGCTTTTAGTTCTGTTTTTGGGTTATCATTTCATAATATGCACGGATATAATTGCATTGAAATTCGATTTTTGCCTCCTCACATTCAACGGTAGGAATCATTCCCAAAGCACACAGCTTTTCAATCCGTTTACTTTCGCATATTCCCTCAACATACGAAACAGCCGCCTCTTTTTTTTCATCGGCAATTTTTTCGGATATTCCTATAAGCTGTATGAGTCTTGCCGATGATTCAAGCGGTAAAGCTTCTATTCTGAAACCCTTTCCTGCTTCATATTTACGTTCCGTCGCACCCAAAGTGCCTGCGTCCATCACAGTAAGACTTTCCTTTTTTTCAAGGAACGACTCGTTATCCCCTGCACTTACAGACAAACTTTCGATGTTATCCGCTGTAAAATCAATATTGTTTTTTTGCATAAGCTCGCTGTTTCCCACCAAAAAGCTTCCCGACAGTGCATACGGTATTGCACTTCTTTCTCCGTTTACGATCCCGTATTCTTCGGTATCAAAGAGAAATTCATGCTCGCCTGCTTCATAGCACAACAAATCCATATCATTCATTATGGATAACGGAAACGAGTAAATATCCGCACTTTCACCGCGTGCTGTACGCTCATTATATTCTTCCAGAGTCATCGCCGTGCTTTCCGCAAATATTCCGTTGTTTACTTTTTCGAAATCAACACAATACGCATTAAAAAAGCTTCCCAAGCTTCCCGTATACGGTTTAAAATCGACAATATGCCAAATTGTAAGTATAAATGTTTCTTCGGGCATATCGGGCTTTAATATTTTATTGTACGCATTCCTTTCAAGGTGACTTGTGATTTTTACAGGCATCAGTACAAGATAAAAAATTATTGCGGCCGCAATAACCAATTCAAGCACCGTCATCAGAATCTTTTTACTTTTATTTTTAATACTCTTCAAAAAAAGCACCTCCGACAAATTTTATGCAGAGATGCTTTTCAAAATCATATTATGGAATTGTTTTTAAGTATTTCAAGCACGTTTTTCGATATCTCCTCAGGCGGCAGGAATATACCGTTTTTCATACAGGGAACAACCTTTATATCATCATAACGCTGTGCATATTCAAGATATTTTTTCCTCGCTCTGTACTGTATGCTGTTCGATGCTTCATATACGTCTTTTCCTTCACCGACATATGAGCGGAATCCTTTTTTAAGCACATTGGCTTCAGCCTGCGACTGGTCAACATCGAAAAATAGATTTATATCGGGTTTTACAAGTCCCAAAACATTGTATTCAAGATTATATACAAACTCTAATGTGTCATATGTTTTATTTGCATCTATATCCCTTATGCTCTGATAAACGGCATTGCTTAAAACATATCTGTTTATAACAAGGAAATCCGTCTCTCCGTCCTTATAAGACTGCATGGCGGAAAATCTGTCCATAGCAAACCACAAAGCCATGCTCTTTGCATCAACTTCATCAGCCCTTACGCCGTCTGCGGCGGTCAAAAATCTGCCGACCTCCTTGCCGAAAAAACTATCATAAACGGGAAACTCCATATCAGCTACCGAATAACCCATATCAATAAGTGCCTGCTTTAAAAGCTTAAACTGAACACTTTTTCCGCTTCCGTCTATTCCCTCTATTGCAATAGTTTTTGTTACAGCCATAAATGCCTCCACAAGTCATCAAACATTCTTTTAAATCATTTTAACACAAATCAGCATTAAATCATATCGTTAGGATTTATTTCCGTGCTAACAAGCATTTCGCACGGATGTTCTTCAAGATATCCGTACACTGCATCCAAAACCTTAGCCGTATGCTTTGTTCTTGCAAGCTTTATCATTACAACATATCTGTACAGTCCCTCACGGCGTTTTATAGGTGCAGGCGAAGCATACATCATCATAAGCTCACCTGAATTTGCCTCCTGTAAAGCAAGTGAGTCCTTTATCACCTTTTCAAGTGCCACGAGATACTTTTCGGATTTTTCCGCAAGTAAATCTTCGTTTTCACCCACGAATAAAAGTCTCAGAAACATTGAATACGGCGGGAACATGGATGCACGCCTTATTGATGTTTCCTTTGAATAAAAGCCCTCATAGTCGTGATTTGATGCAGCAATTATTGCACTGTGATCGGGACAATACGTTTGTATTACAACATGACCGCCGCTTGATTTTACGCTGTCCCTGCCCGCTCTTCCGGCTACTTGCGTAAGCAATTGGAAGGTACGCTCCGAGCTTCGATAGTCCGAATGGAAAAGCGAAGCGTCTGCCGCTATGACTCCCACGAGCGTCACGTTTTTTATGTCAAGCCCTTTAGCTACCATCTGTGTGCCGATAAGCACCTGTGCTTCACCGTTATAAAATCTGCTTAAAATATCGTGGTGTGCATTTTTACTGCGTGTGGTATCCATATCCATTCTAAGAGTTTTAATATCGGGAAACAGCTCTTTTACCTGTTCTTCCACCTGCTGTGTGCCGACTCCGAAGCATTTTATATACGGGCTTGAGCATTCCGGGCACTTTTTCGGCAAGACTTGAGTATGACCGCAATAATGGCATTTCATTCTATTACCGTATTTATGATAGACCAAGCTTACGTCACAATTTTTGCATTTAAAAACATGACCGCAGCTTCTGCATGAAACAAAAGTGGAATATCCGCGTCTGTTGATAAACAGTATTGCCTGTTCGCCTGCTTCAAAGCATTTTCTCATTGCAAGAACCAGCTCGGTGCTGAAGATGGAATTATTTCCGTTTTTAAATTCCTCCCTCATGTCCACTATGCTGACATTAGGCATCGGATGTGCATTCGCTCGCTTTTTCAGAGTAAGGAGCGAATATTTTCCGTGCTGTGCTTTCATGTAGGTTTCTATTTTAGGAGTAGCACTTCCCAAAACAACAACAGCACCCGTCAGCTTTGCTCTTTTTATAGCTATATCGTTTGCATTGTATCTCGGAGTTTGTTCCGACGAATATGAGGGTTCATGCTCCTCGTCTATTATTATCAAACGCAGATTGTCAACAGGTGCAAATACAGCACTTCTTGCACCAACCACCACGTCTGCTTTTTTAAGCAGTATTCTTCGCCATTCATCATAGCGTTCACCGTGAGAAAGCCTTGAATGCAATACTGCGATACGTTCACCGAATCTGCCCTTTATACGCTCAACCGTCTGCGGTGTAAGCGATATTTCGGGAACCAAAAGTATTGCTCTGCCGCCCTCGCTCATTACCTTTGCAATGGTCTGCATATATACTTCAGTCTTGCCGCTTCCCGTTACGCCATGCAACAGAAAAATACCGTTTCTCTCGTCAATGCCCTTGCATATGGCTTCAAATGCCGTTTTTTGTTCCTCAAGTAAATTAAGCGGCTTTGTTGATATGACGTTTATATCGGCATATGGATCTCTGTAAAGTACATGGTCGCTCTTTACAAGCACGTTTTTCTTTAAAAGTGCATTTATTGCCGATGCCGCATTCGGTATAAAACTGCATATATCCTTAACCGACATTTTTGAACTGACCTGTGTAAGCAAATCCAGAACTTCCATTTGCTTAGGCGATTTTACAGAACCGCTTTTTGAAATAAGACTGTTTTTTATTTCTTCGATATCGATACCTTCTTTAAGCATAACAAGCGGCTCGGTCTTTTCTTTTATTCTTCCGCCGCGAAGCTGTGCAGGTATCATCAGTCTTAACGCTTGGCTCAAAAGACATTTATAATGTTCTTTCATCCAATATGCCAATTCTATCTGGTCGGATTTTAAAACGGCATATGGCTCAAGTGTTTTTATTATTTTTTTAATCTGAACATTTTTAAGCTCGCACTCATCACATACTTCAAGCACGAAGCCCTCTGTTTTTTTATTATTTGCACCAAAAGGAACGAGGACTCGCTGTCCCCGTAAAACATCAAGCTCTTCCTCCACATAGCAGTAGGTGAAAAGCCTGTCTACATTTGCATTTGCTATATCTATTAAGACTTTTGCGTATAACATTTGTGATTAAAAGAGTCTGTCCAAAAGCCAGTGAGCAATGAGGTTCTTTTTCATAACTCCCGAAAATTCGCTCCTGCCGTCTTTATGGATAAGCGTAATTGCATTGTCATCGGAACCGAATGCGATGTCCTTATTTGAAACATCATTCAATGCGATGCAGTCTATGCCTTTTCTTGCAAGCTTTTCTGCGGCATTGCTTTCATGGTCGTTTGTTTCTGCCGCAAAGCCCATTATTTTACGCTCGCCCTTGTTTTGTGCGACGGTCTTTAATATATCCGCCGTCTTTTTAAGCTTCAATTCAAGCTCATTTGAATTGCCCTTTTTTATTTTTTGGGTATGCACCGTTTCGGGCGTAAAATCCGCAGGAGCTGCCGCCATTATTAAAGCATCGGCATTTTCAAAATGAGTTTTTACCGCTTCCAACAGCTCTGCCGATGACGTTATGTCCACGCGTTTAACTCCGTCAGGTGTATTTAAAGCAACGGGGCCCGTTATAAGCGTAACCGAGGCACCACGCTCTTTGGCAGCCTTAGCTATTGCAAATCCCATCTTTCCCGAAGAACGGTTTGTGATATATCTTACGGGGTCTATCATTTCTACCGTAGGCCCTGCAGTTACAACAATGTGCTTACCTTCAAGGTCACGCTTTACGCTTAGTGCATCAAGAACTTTTTTTGTTATCTCGCCCGTGTCAGCCAATCGACCTACACCTTTGTCGCCACAGGCAAGCACACCTTCTTCCGGCTCAATAAAAATACAGCCCCGCTCTTTCAAAAGCTCCATATTATGCTGAACTGCAACATTTAAATACATTGCACTGTTCATTGCAGGAGCTATAAAAACAGGGGCTGAAGCTGCCAAAATAGTGGTTGTGAGCATATCATCGGCAATTCCGTTTGCGATTTTTCCGATAACATCTGCACTGCACGGTGCTATTAAAAACGCATCCGCTTTTTGTGCAAGATAAATATGCATCACCTTATCAGGCTCGCTTTCACAAAACACATCCGTAACCACAGCGTTTTTAGAAAGCGTTTCAAGCGTAAGAGGTGTAATGAACTTTTCTCCGCCTTTTGTAAGAATAACATGCACATCAACACCGCTCTTTTTTAAAGAGCTTACTATTTCGCAAGCTTTATATGCAGCTATCGAACCTGTTATTCCTACTACGACGGTCTTTGTCACTTTGTATATTCCTCCGAATAGCTTATATCAAGTTTATCGTTGTATATTTCTTCTACGGCAACCGAAACAGGCTTATTGTCACCAATACGTTCGGTCTGCTCTAAAAGCTGTCTTGCTCTTTTTGCGACTACAG